>JABZKE010000009.1 GCA_015257445.1 Nanosynbacter sp.
TGGTGATCTCTGCGGGAGTCGAACCCGCGTTGACGGGATGAAAACCCGTTGTACTAACCGTTATACTAAGAGACCAATTCTGAAATGTACTTTTCTATTATAACAGATTTAAAAAAATCGGCAACTCTAATTTTTAAAAATCTCGAAGTTTAATTTTCAACTTTTTCGCAGCTCAAAATCGGATCCATAGTGTAGTCAGTTTTGCCGAATGGGGCATGCGGCTTAAATGTCACCGAAGATAAATCCTTATTACAGGTCAATTTTTTATGTTCAAAATAAATCCGTTTGTCCAAATTATTTTCGTCGCTATAACTTAGCAGTCTACGTAACTTTACCATTGGAAAACCAGTCTTCAAATATGGCTTAAATACAAATTCCGCACCCTTGGCAGTCATTTCATCCTTATGGCTATTTACGAAATTATCATAGAAAAAAACCTCATAGTAGCTTTTAGCCAGTTCTTGAAATTGTTTTTCCGCCAGTGCTTCCGCTGTCACATTTTTCTTTACTAACAAAGAAAAACCCACACTACAAACCGAAATCAGGACCACCACAATCATTAGTCCACGAATAATTTTCGAACTCAGAGTTTCCAGACGAATTTGATTGGAGAGTTTTTTGAAGTTAGGACTAAGTTTGGTCGCGTTCCTTTTGTGTTTGCGCTTGGCGCCACGTGGATCGATATTCATAGCTAAATTATAGCATAAGAATTTTCATTTTCGAACGGAGGGAATTATAATATAAACATGAATACAAAAAATCTCACCATAAAAAATGAAGCCGCCGTGATTGACTTTGCGGAAAATTTGATGCGCGAGATTTTGCAATCTCAAGACTCTTTGCCTTGTGTGATTGAACTAGTCGGTGACGTTGGAGCTGGTAAGACTACCTTCACTAAAGGTCTCGCCCGTGGTCTCGAAATTACTGAAGAAATTACCTCCCCGACTTTCACTATTTCAAAAGTTTATGAAAATTCGCGTGGTCAGAAACTTGTGCACTACGATTTTTATCGCCTAGAAAATCCTGGCATCATGGTGGAAGATTTGTTTGAAAACCTACAGGACCCCCAGACTGTCACGGTTATTGAATGGGCGGATACGGTTAGTGAAATTCTTCCCGCCAATCATTTGCGCTTAGAAATCCTCATTAATGACGACGGCAGTCGCACGCTTAATTTAACCAAAAATCTCACTTCGGAGTATTAAAATGAAACTTTACCTTGATACTTCTACGGAAAATACCATCCTCAAGCTCGACGACAAGGAATATTCCGCTCCTCTCAAAAATCAATTAGCTGAGCAAATTTTTACTTTCATTCATGATAAGCTTGTCGAAAATCAGGCCGACTGGTCGGATCTCACGGAAATCACTTTTTTCGCCGGTCCAGGATCTTTCACCGGACTCCGCATCGGTGCTGCCGTGGTTAATACTTTGGCTGATCAGTTGCAAATTCCTTTGAAGAATCAGGACAGGGAAGTGGTGCCCATCATTTTGCCAAACTACGGTCGTCCGGCCAATATTACGCCATCCAAAAAATAAATCTCCCATTCCGCCGCGCATTTCGCTTGTGCTATAATATATGATATAAGGAAATTCATGGATCAAGATCTTCATCAAAATCAAAACAACCAAAAACCCCAAACTATCGGTGGTGTGACTTTTTCTGCTGGCCTTTCACATCCGGTGACTCCTCAGGTTAGTCCAGGTTCTAATCAGCCAAGTTTTGCCAAGCCAGCTTCTGAACAGTCGAATATCGCTCCTCAACCTACTATCCCTAGCCCAGCTGATCTTTTTAGTAATAATTCTGCTGCTTTCTCTGCTCCCCAGTCCGTTCCTCAATCCAATCCAGTAGCTGCTCCAGTTGCTGAAAATCCAGCTAGTGCCTATCAATCCAATAATTACGCTTCACCAGTAGCTTCTGCTGAGCAAATTTTTGCTGCCGAGACCAACAATAATTTTTACACCAATGACAGTTCCAATCCTTTTGGTGAAAATGGCTTCACGCAGGCTGCCCGTAATGGTAATCCTAATTCTAACCAGAGTATGATCAATCAATCCATCCAAAATGCCGCCATGTTGAATCAAGCGACCGAAACTCAGAAAAATCCAGGCCAAGAAGTGAATAATAGCCCAGAAATTGTCTATAATCAGCTCAACGTTCCAGTTGCTTCGCCAACTCATTTTGAAGAAAAATTCACTGTAGTGGATCCGAATGCCGATGCGACAAAATCTGCTGAAGCTGCCAAGGCTGAAAAAGAAGCCAAAGAAAAAGACCCTCGATTTATTGCTATGAAAGCCTTGAAGAAGATGACTACCATGGCGATGGTTTTTGGTATTCTCGCTGTCTTGTTCCTCGTTTTGAGCTTAATCGGTTTGGTTTACGGTATTTCTCAAGGTGATAAAATCACTACCGCGAATAACACTATTAAGAATCAAGCTCAAATTATCGCCGCCGTCGAGGAATCTTCTGGCGTGGCGAAAATTTCTACCCCTGCCGATGTGCCAGTTTACAAAACCACTCTCGGTTACATTTATCTCTCTGACTGGAATATCAAATTGAAAGTCCCAGATAATCTTTCCACCATGAGCTATGTCTTAAACACTTACGAATATCGCAATTCAATTTGTTTCAATGGTATTCAAAAAGGTGTCCAGGCCAAGCAGGAATTTGCCGATCCAGCCAAAAATCTTGGCAAGCAAGGCTGCCTGGTGCGTGTACCGGTTTCCGAAGGTGATTTCGAAGCTTCCACTGGCAAACGTTTTGGCACCAAAGTCACCACCTACAAGGATTATAATTTCTTCTACATCGACCCAACCGTCAGTAGTAAAGATGGTGCGGAGCTCGGTCTCGAAACTGCCTCCAATCAAATCATTCGTAATATGATTTTTGCCCTCGAAACCTACGAATAAGAGCGGTCTTTATGATAAAATCAAAACAGGGGGATTTTGATTTATTAAATAATTTTGTTAATTTTGTAAAACTGCCGGTATGATGAAGATATTGGCGTCGACAAATAGAAAGTGAAGTCAAATGTTTATTCCGATAGCACTCAGTATTATTGCTGGTATTTTTTGTGGCTCCGGTTTTGTCCTGGTCTATAACAAAAAGAATGAATCTGGTGGCAAAGCTAAGGCCGAAGATCTCATTCGTAAAGCTAAAAACGAGGCCGCCGACATTGTTCTTAAGGCTAAAAAAGAAGCTGGCAGCATTGCTGATAAATCTCAGCAAGAAGAAGAGGCTCGTCGCAAAGATTGGCGCCAAACCGAAAAGCGTCTCTCTGAGCGTGAAACCTCACTCGACAACCGCTTCGATCAATTAGAAAAACGTTCGGAAAAATTAACCAACAAAGAACGTGAAATTGATGATTTGAAACTTGAAATTCATCAAATTCGCGACAAACAGCAAGAAAAGTTGGAAAAAATTGCCGGCCTCACTAAGCTTGATGCGAAAGAAAAATTAATTAAGATGACCGAAAAAGATATCAAGGATGATCTCGTCGGTTTAATTACTAAGGAACAAAAAGAGCTTCGTCGCGACATCGACGAAACCGCCCAGGCTCTACTAGTTACTGCTATGGAACGCATGTCTTCCGAAGTCACTGCTGATCGTACGGTTACCGCTTTGAAGTTGCCAGATGACGAAATGAAAGGTCGCATCATCGGTAAGGAAGGTCGTAATATTCAGGCCCTTCAGCGTGCTACCGGTGTCGATATTATGGTCGACGACACTCCTGGTATGGTGGTACTTTCTTCCTTCGATCCGATTCGCCGCCAAGTCGCACGATATGCCCTGGAACGTTTGATGAAAGATGGCCGTATTAATCCATCGAGTATCGAAGATGCCGTCGCCAAGGCTGAACGCGAAATCGAAAAAGAAGTTGTGCGTGCTGGTGAAGACGCTGCACGTGAAGTTGGCGTGATTGGTATTCCTCACGAAATTTTGCACTTGCTCGGTGAGCTCAAATTCCGTACTTCCTATGGTCAAAATGTTTTGCTTCACTCGATTGAAATGGCACACATGGCCGGCATGATTGCCGAAGAAATTGGTGCCGATGTTCGCGTCGCCAAGACTGCTACCTTGCTTCACGATGTCGGTAAAGCCGTCACTCATAAGATTGAGGGTAAGCACGCTGAAATTGGTGCTGAACTTGTCAAAAAATATGGTCTTTCCGATCGCGTAACTCACGCTATTGCTGCTCACCATAACGATATTGAACCAACCACGGTCGAAGCTATTATTGTGAAAATCGTTGACGCAATTTCCGCTGCTCGCCCAGGTGCCCGCAATATTTCCGCCGAGAATTTCGCTGAGCGTATGAAAGAGTTAGAAAATATCGCTACTGGCTTCAATGGCATCGACAAGGCTTACGCCATTTCCGCTGGTCGTGAAATTCGTGTAATTGTCGAACCAAAACAAATCGATGATCTTACCGCCTTGAAATTGGCTCGTGATATCGCCGAAAAAATTGAAGCTACCATGAGTTATCCTGGCGTGATCAAGGTTAATGTGATTCGTGAAACTCGCGCCATAGAATACGCCAAATAATCTATAAAACTCGAAAATAGATTAAGAAAAAATAACCCACTTCTCAGGGTTATTTTTTATTTGTCATAAACACTTTTCTATAATATAATGCTGGTAACGGGGAAGAAAATCAAAACTGTAAAATAAAAAGGAAAATATGGCACAACCAAAAATATCAAAGCCACAATCTAAAACACATACTTTGAAAGTTATTGCCGTTGTATTAGCTTTTATTATGTGGGGAGCGACACTTTATATGAATGCCCTAATGCTATCCAAAATATTTTACGTGATAGAATTAGAGGAGAAGAATTACGGTACAATTCTTCGAAACACTGATATTATTAATTATAAAGTTACAAATGATGAAGAGTCTCGCCGCAAACTAAAAGATTGGTATGACATCGACTATAAAAAAGATTAATTATTTATAGCCAAAAAGACTGGAATCGCTCCAGTCTTTTTAAAGTATGATACTATTATTTTAGAAACTCCTTATGTTTAGTACTTTAGAAAGAGAGGTCTTATTATGATTAAACTTAAAGGTTTCCTGCCCGTGGTATTGTTGTCTATGGGCGTACTCATTCCAAGCAAGGCTTATGCTGCACATGGTAGAATAGTCGATAATACAGAAAATCGGTATATCCCCGGTGTCTGGGTAGAGGTGTATGGTGGTCAGTCCGGCTGGGCTCGCCTACAAAGATTCGCAGAGCCAATTCAAGTTGACTGGAGCTATAACACTCATGGTAAGCCATACTCATTACATATTGGAGTTGGCGGTACAGAAGAAGATTGGGCCCATAATCTACACACCGAAGTGTTGGACGATAGTCCAAGATCTAGGTTAACAAATATTTATTATACTGGCGTCCTATGGAACATGAGGTATGTTGTATCGACTAAATAAGGCAAATAAATCTTTCACAAAATCCTGAGCATGATTAAAAACTGCTCAAATTTCATAAAATATTATTTAAAATAAAAGAGTAAAAATTATGGCACAAGTAAAATCTAAAAAAGAACCATCGCCTATGAAGCTACAAAACATTGGTCTAGTCGTATTGATTTTAATTAGCCTTGCAACAATTGCTTTAAATATTATATTAGTAAATGCGGTAGGAACTATAATTAAATTACAGCAAGCACACTTTAATACTCTTTATAATCAGACTAAAGTCCTTGATTTGAAGGTAAATAATGACGAATCTTCGCGTAAAGAATTAAAAGAATACTATAATATCGATTATAAAAAAGACTAACTGACTACAATTGGAAAAGGACTGAGATTTAATCAGTCCTTTTTTAATTGAAGACTTTAGCTTAAAACAAAATTGAGTATCTAAAATGTTTATGCTATATTAATCATGTAACTAGTAGATAGTTTAGTACATTACGAAAGAGAGGTTTATCTATGCTAAATTCTATTGCTAGAAAAATTCTTGTTGCTTCCGCTACTACCTTGATGTTGTCTATGCCGATTTCATTTAAATCAATGGCAGCATATGGCACGATAACTGACTACACATGGTATAGATCAGTAGTTGGTGTCTGGGTAGAAGTTTATGGCGGTGAATCTGGTTGGGCTAGAATCGAAAGAACTGGTGATTCGCAAATAGCTAATTGGAGATACGAAACTTATGGTCGTCCATACAGTCTTCACATCGGGATTGGTGGCACTGAGGAAAACTGGGCGCAAAACGTGCATACGGGTATTATAGAAGACGACAAGAAGCATAAGAATATCGATGTTTATTTGAAGGGATGGCTGTTCCATCGATATTATGAAGCTGATGTCAGATAGTGTTTTTTATCTCTCTGTAGTCCTGAGCATGACGTAAAACTGCTCAAAATATCTTAATAAGGAGTCAATATGAATAAACAAAACAACAAAAGTCAAATAAAGGACGACAAAAGACTCTTTATTGCTGTAATTATCTGCATTATCTTAGTAATTGCAAGCTTTATTGGTAATATACTAATAATAGATTACTCATTTGGCAAACTAAATGTTGAATATCAAAAATATTTTAATCAAATTCAATTTCGTATTCGTGAAGTAAATTTGCGCGTCCAAAACGATCCTAAGAACGAAAAAGAGATAGAAATGCTTAATGAAATCAATGAAAACCATCGTTAATCACGATATAGTTATATGATTAAAAGGACGATATTATGGGACAAATAAAAGCCGTAAAACCACAATCTAAAATGCATGCTTTAAAAATTGTTGCCGTTGTAGTGGCTTTTATTATGTGGGGGGTTACGCTCTATATGAATTTTCATATATCACTAAGCGTTTCCATGTTAATGGAATTAGAGCAGGCGCATTACGGTTCAATTCTTCGAAACACTGATATTATTAACTGGAAAGTTACAAATGATGAAGAATCTCGTCAGTGGCTGAAAGAAATGTACGACATCGACTATAAAAAAGATTAATAATTATATATAACTAAAAAGACTGGAATCGCTCCAGTCTTTTTTTAATAATCTCATGGTCTGGGTGACCAGATTCGAACTGGCGACCTCGCAGCCCCGAACCGCGCGCGCTACCAACTGCGCCACACCCAGATATGTTTATCTTACCACGAAAACGCAAGATAATTACAATTATGTTATAATATCAAACGATATGAGTAAACTATATAAAAGAACTAAAATTTTGGCTACCGTCGGTCCAGCCGTCTTCACTGAAGAAAAAATTGCCGAGTTAGTCATGGCAGGCGTTAACTGCTGCCGCCTCAACTTCTCTCACGGAAGTTACGAAGAACGCGATGAACAAATCGCTTGGATTAAAAAAGCTGCTGAGAAAAAAGGCCGCTCCGTCGCTATCCTTCAAGACCTTCAAGGTCCTAAAATCCGCCTCGGTGTGATCAAAGATAATCATTACGAAGTTAAGCCAGGTGATGAATTGATTCTCGATTATGCTGTCGCTGAACACGACGGTTCGAATCTTCTTCCAGTTCAGTACAATCTTGCTGAGCGTATGAAAGTTGGTGAGCCTCTCTTCATCTTCGATGGTAAAATTCGTTCTACTGTTACGGAAATCGTAAGCGAAACCGCTATCAAGGTTAAGGTTGAAAACGAAGGCACGATTATGAGCCGCAAGGGTCTCAACCTTCCAGATACCGACTTTGGTGGTGATGTGATTACCGAAAAAGACATGGCAGACATCGAATTTGGTGCTACCCGTGATTTTGATTACGTAGCCATGAGCTTCATTCAGAGCGCCGATGATGTCGAAAGACTTCGCCAGATCTTGGTTTCTCTCGGTTCTACCGCTCAAATTATCGCTAAAATCGAAACCAAAAAAGCTATCGAAACTGATGAAAAAATGGAAGCTATCGTCCAAGCTGCCGATGGTATCATGGTCGCCCGTGGTGACATGGCTGTCGAAGCTGGCAACGAAGTCGTCCCTATCGTTCAGCGTAAATTAATTAGCCTTTGCCGTAAGCACGGTAAACTCTGTGTCGTGGCTACTCAAATGCTCGGCTCTATGGTCGATAATCCAAGTCCATCTCGCGCTGAAGTTTCTGACGTTGCCAACGCTGTGATTCAGGGTGCTGATGCTGTCATGCTTTCCGATGAAACTGCCAATGGTAAATACCCAATTGAAGCTGTGAAGCAAATGAAACAAATCATTCTTTACACTCAGAACCATTCCAAGGTCGACCCAATTGACCAAGATGTCACTGGTGAAAATCGTGAATATAACGCTGTAGCTAATGCTGCTGTCAGTCTTGCTGAAAAAATTCACGCTGATGTCATCGTCTGTGAGACGGCTTCTGGTGCAACCGCTGTTTCAATCTCCGCTGAACGTCCAAACCTTCCAATCATCTCTGTGACTTCGAATAAGCGTGTGGCCAGTCAATTAGCTTTGAATTATGCCAACGCCAGCTTCGAACGTCCATTCTCTGAGAATTATGGCATTGATCTCGTTCAAGAACTTAAGGCTTCTGGTTATATTAATACCAAACCAGGTGAAGATAAAGTGCTCGCTGTGATTGTTTCTGGTCAACCTAACGTGATTGGTGGTACTGACACTATTCAAATTCGTAGTATTTAGTTCTAAGCTTTAGCACGATTAGAAGATTGCGGTATAATTAAAACATGTATCGCAATCTTCATTTTTTGCACCCCGAACATCAAACCGTTTTACTTCGTACGGATTATAATGTGCCGCTCGAAAATGGTCTGATTCAAAATAATTTACGCATCGAAAAATCTCTTCCTACCATCCAGTATCTCTTGGATCATCAGGTAAAAAAACTGGTAATCATTTCTCATCTCGGTCGTCCAGAGGGAAAAGTGATGCCGGATTTTTCTCTAAAACCAGTCGCCGCTGAGCTCTCTCGTTTACTGCAACGCGAAGTCTTTTTTGCGCCCGAAACTATTGGTGAAGCTACCAAGCAATTAATTAAGGAAGCCCCAGAAGGTGCGGTGATTTTATTAGAAAATTTACGCTTTCACCCTGGCGAGGAAGATAATTCGTTAGATTACGCTCAGGCCATTTTTGATACGGTTCAACCAGATTGTTTTGTTCAGGACGGCTTCGGCGTTTTACATCGCGCCCACGCTTCTACTGATGCCTTGCCTCGTCTCTTGCCTAGCGCTATGGGACTGCTAGTCGAACAGGAAATTGAAAATCTGAAAAAAGTACAAGAAAATCCGCTTCACCCTGTACTTTTAATCATTGGTGGCGCTAAGGTCAAGGATAAATCCCCTCTCATCGAACATTTTGCTTCACTTTCTGATTATATTTTTGTCGGAGGCAAAATTGCTGCTGATGGATTCACTTCAGATTTGCCCCAGATTACTGTTGCCTCAGATTTTACCGAGGATGAATCCGGCGCTAAACTCGATATCGGTCCGAAATCCCTCGATCAGCTAATCGACCTCGTACTAAAATCTCGTACTATTATTTGGAATGGCACTCTCGGTCTTACCGAAAAACCACCTTTTGATTTTGCTTCCAGAGTCATCGCCGAATCTATTGGTGCTAAAAATCCGGCAGAAAATCTTTCCGTCATCTGCGGTGGTGATACTACGGGCTTCGTAGAAAACCTCTTGCAAAACCGCTATTCCGACCAGCCCCCACTTAATTTTTCCTTAGTTTCCACCGGCGGTGGCGCTAGTCTCGAATTCTTAATTCATGGCACTCTCCCAGGTCTCGAAGTTCTGAAATCTGCCTAAGTTAAAATCCGCCTCTGTTAATTTTGTAATAATTACATGAACGTGTCTTGGAACTGGAAATAATTAGCACTCATGGCTTGACAGTGCTAATATTTGCTATACAATAGAATTATGCAAGATGAATTTACTGAAATAATGAATAAATTGACCGAGAATGCTCGTTTTGCGCTCCAGAAATCCGATTATTATGCCAAGCGCTATAATAACGGCTACATGAGCACAGAGCATTTGCTTCTCGGTATTCTTTCGCAAGATACCTCCACTGGTGCGCGCTTCCTCGCCGATGAAGATGTGAATCTCGACCAAGTTGAAAAACTGATGAACCATACCGCCATCGAAGTTCCAGGGGCGGATATGACCATGATGTCACTCTCGGAAGCTGCAGTTTTGACTCTGCGCCTCGCTTCCAACTTCGTAAAAGAGCAGGGCATTAAATTGATTGGCACCGAGCACCTACTTTATGCTCTGATTCGCCAGCCAAATTCTCGCGCCAGCTTGATTCTTCAAGGTCTCGATGTCGATCTTACGGAATTATCGAAAACTATCGAAGAGTTTGCCGAAAAACAGGCCGAAGAAGCCAAGATCGATCAAAAGAAAAACGATTTTAAGCGTAAACGTCCGCTCAAGTGGCTCACGAAATACGGCGTGGATCTCACGGAGCTAGCTCGTCAGGGTCGCCTCGATACTGTGATTGGTCGTGATCGTGAAATTGAACGCGCACTTACCGTACTTTCTCGTCGCACCAAATCTAACCCTGTACTGATCGGTGAAGCGGGTGTGGGTAAGACCGCCATTGTCGAAGGCCTCGCCACTCGTATCGCTAAAAATGAGGTACCAGGTAACTTAATCGGTAAGAAAATTTACCAAATCGACCTCAGTTCCGTGGTCGCCGGTACTAAATTCCGTGGTGATTTCGAGGAACGTATTAAGGGTATCATCGACGAAGCCATTGAAAGTAAGGATCTTATTCTCTTTATCGACGAAATTCA
>JABZKE010000125.1 GCA_015257445.1 Nanosynbacter sp.
ATCTAGGCAGTGGAAAATCATTCTGGTATCCATATAGCTTAGATTAAGTGTATCAATAAATTCTTTTTCGCGTCTTTGTGTCGAGAGTATTATGTGGGTATTCGTATATCTGCTGAGTTTTAAAAAATTACGCAGGAATGACCCCATGTCCTTTGTCTCAAATACTCCTCTTTTGAATAGATAGGAATATTCATCAATTACAAAAAATAATAGCAGGGAGATTCTCGATCGCTTTTTTCTTATCATCACTTTCTTTAATAACGGCGAGCCTACGTTCGTTTTCTGCTAAAATCCAGTCCATCGCTTCACGGATTTCTTCCGGCTTCGTTAAAGGATCTTTTATTAGGCATGGCAAGCCTTTGTAGCTATTAAAAGATATTCCTATTGTATCGGCGATAATGAATTGAATTCCTTCAGAAAAATATTTCGTAATAAGTTGTGTAAGCATTCGATTAATTAACACCGAGCGCCCATTACCGCAAGTCCCAGCCATAAGAGCAACCGCTTCTCTTGGACCAAATGTATGAATTATTTCATTGCCGTCCTTGTCAAGTCCTAGGACAACTGACGGATACTTGTTTTGGCTAGCATTCATAATACTATAATATTACATTTCCTACTACTTCTTATTATTTAAATTGGTTTTACCCCTTCACAAGCTCCAGTAACTTCTCATAAGAATTACACACACCATAAATACAGTCGCCGTTACTAATCTTTGCGAAGTGCTTCCTGGCGCACTCTATTTTCGCCTTTTCGACTCCTTTAACGCCGACTTCAAGTTGCCCCTCATTCACGCCCTTTGTTTCCGCGACAAAATAGATATGCTTCACACCGGCTTCGTCCTTAAACGCAATCGCCCAGTCTGGATTATAATGTCCCATTGGAGTATCTATGTAGAATCTCTTTGGAAGTTTTACATATACTTCAACAGTATCACTCTTATCGAGCTCTTCGGCAAAGTTCTTCTCAACATCAGAGTCGTAGCGGAGCTTATCATATAGGTGATGGTTTGGTGTGTCGATCAGATTATTTCCATATTCACCCATAATATCGCTGTTAATAAAAATTTCGCCGCCATCCCACTTTTCATTCAACTTATCGTACTGAATATGTTCAACTACGGTTGAGGCTTTCTGTTCGTTAATAAGTTGAATAGCATTATGAATAAACTCTTCTGGATTGATCTTAAACTTATTAAAGACAGCCGGATCAATTTCAGAGAGGATTTTAGCAATAGCTTTTCGGGTTAAACTCGTACCGCCATCATTCTGTGACTTTGAAAGTACGGAGATAAGATCGTATTTTACGGTGTTATTCATTATCTCCGATATCGCGATTGGCGTACCGATCTTATTCTTATACATCTCGAGTTTATTTTTACCGACAGTCTTAAGTAGACCCTCAGTAATGATAACTTCCGTCTTCGTGACGCGCATATTTCTATTGAGAGAATCAATACATCTCCTTACAAGTTCGTTCTCATCAAATTCGACAGTGTAGTAGGTCTTCTCGTTGATATGATCCCAAAGTTCTTTAAATTTCTTTGAAGCGAATTTCTCTGGATCGAGATTGAGTTTTTCGGAACGGCGAGCGTTCATAATGAGTTGACCACGTTTCGGATCGTAAACAGATGCAAGAATATTCTCTAAGTTCTCGGCAAACGGAGCGTATAGCTCACCCACCGCTTCGCGTACTTTCTGAATCTTCTGTTCTTCATTGAGTGCGTGATAGTCTTCCGTTAGTTGCTTCGAATCTTTATCTACAAGTCCAGCCATTACAAGGCCAAGATAAATATCCGCAGCCGCAGAATCATCGATAGTAACTGTTTTCTCACCGCTAGCGTCTTGAACAATCCTACCATTAAATAGCGAGGCAGAAGCGTCTTTCGGGCGTTTCGCAATAATCTCATTAAATTCACTCTGGAGACTATTCGCGAAGCTCTCATAGCTCTCATTGGCGATTACGGTCAGGATATTTATGTCGTGGA
>JABZKE010000126.1 GCA_015257445.1 Nanosynbacter sp.
TTGCGAGAACATACTATTCATTGATTTTACTTTTCTCGTATTAAAATGTGATAAGTCTAAATTCACTAGACTTGTAGACTGATAAAACATTCCCGTCATATCCGTCACATTACTAGTGTCAAAATTTGCTCCAAAATTAATCTGTGTCAGAGATGTCATTAGGCTAAACATATCATTCATTGCTGTCACGCTTACAGTATTAAAATGAGATAAATCCAACTGCTGAATTGAGCTCGTCCTGGAAAACATCCTCCCCATATTTGTCACGTTCCTAGTATTGAAATTCGTGCCAAATTTTATCTCACTGACATCAGTCATTGCATCAAACATCCCATACATATTAGTTACTTTACTTGTATCAAAATTTGTAAGGTTTAATTTCTTTAATTTATTCAATCCAAAGAACATCCATTTCATATCGGTAACATTTGAAGTATCAAAATTCGAAACATCTAATTGTTCTATTACGCCGGTTAGATCAAACATTGCATTCATATCAGTTACCTTAGACGTATTAAATCCAGAAACATCAATGCTTTTTAGACTATTCATCATATAAAACATAGTGTTCATTGTGATTACTTCACTTGTATTGAAGCTAGATAGATCAATCGTCTCCATTTTTGTAAACCATCGGAACATCGCCTCCGAATTCTCATTTAAAAATACCACACTCGGTTCAGTATAATAATAAACCGCTTGATCCGCCGTATTATACCAAGCCTTAATTTCATAATCCGACATATCCGAGTCCTCTATATTAATTGTCGATATAGAACTCACCGGTGCCACAGTACTTCTTTTAAAAGACTTAATATTAGGCTTAGTCGGTATATGATCAGATGGCGATTGTACATAATAAGCCTGGTTCGGGTCCAAATTCCCTACTCTGGTATTAAAATCTGGGCCATTCGTCATCATGGCACGCATCGTGTATGGGTTTGAAACAAAAGAAAGGATTAGTTTGTTCGTATAATTCCCTGACTCTAGATTATCCGCTAGTTTCATACCAATGCTTAGCTGGTTAGATTCATTGCCGTTTGTTTTTCCTGCCGTCTGCAAAATTTGCGCTGGCGTAGAGAGAGCTGGAATCGGTGCATAATTCGAAGCTCCACCGAACTTATAACCCCAAGTATTATATGGTAGATTGTTCAGCGTCAAGTTCGTACTTATAGAATCGATTTTCGCTCCCACAGCAGAACTCGCATTAGTTAGTGCAGTGTTATCAGTTTCAGAACTTATTGTCGCAGTATAACCGGTACGATTATTCGTATTTACTGTAAAAGTAAATGGAATTTCCGTGGTTTTATCAGTAGAATTTATTACCTGGTTCCCATTTACTTGTAAATTCGCTTGATCTACGGAAGCTGAAAGTGTAGGCACAAAGAGGGCCGAAGCTTCATTTGAATTAAATCCTAAACCAAAAAACGCAGCACAAAAACCAGCACCTACTACAAAAATATTTTTCCACAAAAATAATTTAAGAGATTTTGATTTTTGGCCTTGCATATATATTTATTTTACCATAAGAATCTTCAGAAAAACCAAAAACGTTATTAATTCCCTATAGTAAATTTAAGACTTCCTCGTAAAATACCCTTGCACTCCTGGGCGATCTATGCGAAGCCAGGATTTATCTGCTGTGAGAGGATCAAGTAAGTATGAACCATTCCCACCACGGAGTTTCTTGCGGTTTCCAAACATTTGTGAAATGTTTGTAAGGTTAGCAGTATCAAAATCATTATTTACATAAATTTTTTCTAATTTATCCTTTAGTTTATTATGATCTCGAAGAAAAAACATAAAACTCATATCCGTCACCTGGGAGGTATTAAAATTGGAGAGGTCAAGGGTGATAAGATTAGACATGGCTAAAAACATACCTTTCATATTCGTTACCTTGGAAGTATCAAAGTTAGAAAGATCAAGAGTGGTGAGATTAGACATGTCAGAAAACATATAGCTCATATTCGTCACCTGAGAGGTATC
>JABZKE010000127.1 GCA_015257445.1 Nanosynbacter sp.
CTTCGTCATGCGTGTGATGTTACCATAGCCATCGTAAGTCATGTTATAGACAGAGAAGGCTTTGGGTGCGTTGCTGAGCGTTATCTCGGTTATCTCGCCGTTCTGGTTCACCTCGGTGGAACGCTCACGGTAGGTCTTGCCCGCACTGCTTACCACGATGCGGCTTGGTACACTGACGATGTACTTATCAGAGAGGTTGTGATAGTCGATCTTGGCATCGAGCGTTTCACCTGCTGCCGTCTCCTTATAAGTCACAAGGTTACCGAAGTTATCATAGGCGTTCTCAACCTTGGTGATCAGACTGTCGCCGCTTTGCTCGTCGAAGTTGGACTGGCTGAGGGCGGAAAGTGCCAGGAAGAGAATCTCGATGTTATCGTGATGGGCACCGACTGTACCTACGGCTTTAAGAGTATCCTTTACATCAATGAGCTTATAGGAATAGATGGCTCTCTGTAGCATCTTGCCGGAATTAATACCTATTTCGTTGAGGGAAATACTCATTCATACATTAATCTATCTTGATAAACTCTACAATTATTTTTCCATCTAAACCAATAACAACTTGGATTATTAAGAGCTTTTAGCTTTATCCAATCACCTTGAACATCAATAATATTAAAGGTCATATCCGATTTCTTAACTTTCTTAATTGATTTTCTGTCCAACGAATAAAGGCTATCCCCTAACTGTGGAGTATACCATAAACTCTGTAAAAAATTTCTTAGATCACAAGACCTGTGAATACTTTTTTTGTTTAATAATTTCCAAGCCCCACCAACCTCTACCTCCATATACTCTTTATTGAAGTCTCTACTAAATAAAGTTATAATAGACCAACTAGGGTAATATGAGACTATCTTTCCTTTTAGTTTCTCACAAACAGGGTCTCCTTCTTCATTTTTCTCAATTTTACAAAAAGGTGTCATATCTTGATTATACAAAATATATACACTATCTGTTGAAATAGCATTTCCCAGAGAGTCTTGATATAAACAGACAATACTCAAGGTGTCTCTATATTGAGAAACTACTTTTGTTATTTCTTTCTTAGTATTAAGTGTCAGAGTACCACATCGCCCCAAAACTTGAGAGAGAGAGAGTACTATAAATGCAAGCAAAAAATATTTATTCATGATGATTTACTTTTGTCGTGACAACTACTTCATTTAGATTTCCACCATAATACATGGTTGAAACATTTGGCCTAAATCCTTGAAGATGTAAATGATTATTATGAGCAGACAGAATCTTATGCTCTTTTGCTGACCAAGTATAAGGTAGTAATTTATGATTACCATATCGTTCAGAAAACATCATAGATTTCGTCTGAGCCCACCCATATTTATGCAAAGCCTTTACAAAGCGAATCTCTCTCTCTTCATCAAACTGAGCATCGGACACAAGTCTCCTAAAGCCAGAATGATCTTTACTAAAATAACGAAGATCACCGTTAATTCCATTTTTATGTGAATGGCTAGGTGCTGGAGAAGAACCATCGGCGTTGCTAAAATGATTAACATAAACATCATTAGCACCAACATCTGATGTTGCTCCTATCAATGCTGCTAAAGCCAAAGGACTAATATAATTTTCCTTTTCATTACCAGACTTAAATGTTATACGAGACTCTGCTCCCTCAAAATTAGAGAAAGAAACTTTGCCACTCATACCTATAAGATTATGACTGTTATATTTATATGTTCCTACTTCTATAGTTTTTTGCCCATTCGTTATATAGAACGAATGTGTATTATCCTTAGTTCGAATAATAGCTATAGCTCCTGTCTTTACATTTGTAACATAATCATCTTCTCCGTTTGGGTCTATTCTAACTATTGGATTTGAGGAACAATAAACATAACTACCTAAATGAATATTTCTATAACATTTTGGATCCACTCCAATACCGCAAACAGGTAAGTTATGAGTTAAGTTAAGAAATCAGT
>JABZKE010000128.1 GCA_015257445.1 Nanosynbacter sp.
CTTCGAGTGCTTTACGTAAATTATATTGGTGATCCAAAATCAAAGTCATGAGTTTACCATTATCATGATCGGGATCGATGAAGTGCATCGGTTCGTCGACGCCAGGACTTTTGCGCTTCAGGCCGTCTGGTCCGCCCATGCCTTCAAAATTTAAGATTTCTGAAATGTTTGGGAAAAAATAATTGTGTGGCAGGTTTTTATCAATAATTTTGCGGGCAATTCGGTCAAGTTTCTGGTGCGTGCCAACAATTTTCCCATTCGATTTATCACTAATTGCTAGGGTTGAATACATATTTTCCTTAATTAAGAGTCGTCAGCTGCTGATATTTTTTAATATCTTGGCTTAACTCTGTATATTTTAGCATAGAATCGGGCGAGCTTAAGAACTTTTCAACGTGAGTGCGCGCCAACTCAATCATTTTAGTATCGGTGAGGCTGGCAATTTTCAAATTCAATTCACCATGTTGCATGGCACCATAGATTTCCCCCGGGCCACGAAGCTTGAGGTCGACCTCTGCGAGATAAAAACCGTCGGTGGATTTTTCCATTTCAAGTAGACGACGGCTTGGCGGATTTTCGCCGGTAGTAACCAGAAAACATTGACTCGGCTTGTCACCACGACCGACACGACCACGCAACTGATGAAGCTGAGCTAAACCATAGCGATCAGCATTAAGAATCACAATCTGAGTGGCATTTGGTACATCCACACCCACCTCCACCACAGTGGTAGAGACTAAAATTTGGGTTTTCTTATCCTTAAAATCCTGCATCACCTGATCTTTTTCGGCAGGCTTTAATTTACCATGCAAGATACCGATTTGATATTTACTAAACTGTTTCTGCATAAGTTTCGCAGTTTCTAGCACAGTGCGCGATTTATCTTCCTCGGAAATAGCCTCGTCAATTAAGCGACAAATTATGTAAACTTGTTCCCCGGCGGCGAGATGTTCAGCTAGCTCTGGATAAATTACGTCCTTAAGATTTAATTCATTGTAGATACGAGTTTTGATCGGTGTACGACCCTTCGGCATTTGGTTGATTATCGAAATATCGAGGTCGCCAAAAATCGTGAGTTGCAGAGAACGCGGAATCGGCGTAGCGGTCATGGCGAGAAAATGTGGGGAAATTTGCTGAAAATCTGGATTTTGATTTTGAAAGGATTTTTCTAAAAGATGTTGACGTTGCAGGACCCCAAAACGATGTTGTTCATCAATAATACAGAGCCCGAGACTGGAAAAAGTAGTGTCATCGGTGAGGATGGCGTGAGTGCCAATCACGAGATCAATTTCGCCAGACTTGATCGCGGCTTTTACACTGTTTTTGTCCTTGGTGGCACTGATTAGCAGGGTAGTTTTCACACCGAGCGGCTGCAAGATTTTGGTTAAACCCTCATAATGCTGAGTTGCGAGAATGGCGGTCGGAGCCAGAATGGCCACCTGTGCGCCATTTTTAATCGCTTGATAGGCAGCAATGGCCGAAACGTTGGTTTTACCTGAACCGACATCACCCTGCAGTAAGCGATTCATCGGATGCACTTTTTCGAGATCCTGGAGAATCTGCCAAGCCACACGTTTTTGCGCATTGGTCAATTCAAAAGGCAGAATTTTAAGAAGTTTCTTGACGTCAGTGAGATTAAATTTGAGTGATTTGGCATTCAATTTGGAAACTTCGTTTTGATTTAATTTGGAAGCTAAAATCAGTTCAAATAATTCCTCGTAACCGAGATAGGTGCGGGCCTTTTCAACCTCCTCTTCAGATTCCGGAAAATGCATATTAAAGAGAGCTTGGTTACGTGAGAGTTTAGTAAGAATTTTCGGAATAGCCTCATTCGGCAAAAGTTCGGGAATTTGATAAAAAAATGGGCGCAGTTTAGCAAAAATTCGACGATACCAGACGGAATTATAGCGACCACTACCAGAATAG
>JABZKE010000129.1 GCA_015257445.1 Nanosynbacter sp.
CTACCCCAAAGACCATTGATGCACTTCAAAACTTGTCTTTGCCAGCTGGTGTCGATGCCGAAATCAAAATGTAATTAAAACATAAATTACTTGAAAATCCCAATCTAGTATTGGGATTTTTGATTTGTTTTAGTATAACCTTTATGTTAAAATTATCCTGCATGACGAGCGATAAAAATCAAAAACTGCGAATCACCCGTTCATGGCTGAAAAGTCTCGCCGGCTTTTTTACCCTAACGGCCTCAATTTTTAGCTTGAACCTGATTTTTGCTCCCCAAACTTACGCTCTCTTTACGCCGTCTTTGTCTGCGGCTCTTAATCAGTCATCGGCGGTATTTCACGGTAATGATGATCGCTCCGCGAATCCACAACTTCAGGAAGCGACCACAAAACTAACTGTTAACTCTAACGATAAAAGTGGCTACCGCATCATTATTAGTACCGATTCGAATAATACTGCACTTATAAGTCCGAATTCTGCTGTTACTGATAAGATTAGCTCAATTCCAAATGCCGATACTCTAAGTAATTTTCCTGCTCGGACCTGGGGCTATAAGATTGATGACGAGACTAATTTTCGCCCGATCGGTTCAGTCGCCAGTCCGACCAATCTTTTTAACTCTGAAGAAAAAACCGATGGCAATGAAGTCAAGAATATTACCATTGGCATGAATTTGGGTACCGATCTTTTGAGCGGTAGTTATAAAAACACACTCATGATTTCGGTTATTTCAAATAATAATGCCGGTACCAACGCTACGCTCACAAGAGGACCGGATTTAAACCAGAAAATTGCTCGTAGTGCAATCCTTGCCGGCACCAATTTGCATGCTATTAAGGGGTTCAAGCGAAGCCCGACCGCACCGACGGCTGCCATGAAAACTATCAATATCGAAGATTCTGATGAGTCAAGCTATGAAATTTTAGCTTGGTTTGATCCGGCAGACAAAACAGTTTACTACTATTGCGAGAATGACCGCGTCTACATGAATGAAGACTCACGTCAGATTTTTAATAACATCCTTAATATTACCGATATTGACCTATCTGGACTTGATACACGTTACGTGAGGGATATGTCTTTTATGTTTAATAACGCCAGAAGTGTGGTAAATCTAGATCTTTCGACCTTTAAAACTTCCCGTGTGACTGCGATGACTAATATGTTTGCCTATATGGGGTCCCTGAAGAATCTCAATATTTCTAGTTTCAAAACTAAAAATGTTAAAAGCTTCTCTCGTATGTTTATGGGTGATTCTTCTTTGCAAAATCTTGATCTCTCGCATTTCGATACGGCTAAAGTTACCGATATGGGCAATATGTTTAGTGGCGCAAGTAATATTACCTCACTAGATTTAGGGAATTTTAATACTGCTAATGTTGTAAATATGCAGGAAATGTTTAAGGATTGTGGCAATCTCACCAGTCTAAATGTCTCGAGTTTTGATACGGCTAAGGTTACCAATATGCAAACCATGTTTGGCGGTGCCACTAAGCTCACTAGTCTCGATATCCGTAATTTTGATACCTCTAAGGTCACCAATATGCTCTCCATGTTTGGCAATCTCCGCTCGCTGACCGATTTTAAAATTAGTGACAAATTTAAGACTCACAATGTTACAAATATGGCCAGCATGTTTGCAAACTGCATCCTTCTGGAGGAGCTTGATCTCTCGAATTTTGATACCAGAAAAGTGATTACTACGAGTGCGATGTTTAGTGGTATGAGTAATGTAAAAAAGATTATTTTAAGCCCTAATTTCCAGACCAGTAATGTTACTAATATGAATAGTATGTTTAATAATTGTAATCAATTGCAGGAAATTGATCTTTCGAGTTTTGATACTAGAAAAGTTGCAGACTTTACTAATATGTTTAATACCTGCTCAACCCTCACTTCGCTTGATGTCTCGACTTTTAAT
>JABZKE010000010.1 GCA_015257445.1 Nanosynbacter sp.
AAACAGTCCTCCAAGGAATCCATGAAAAAATCTAACTTTACCAGCTTAATCCCTCACATTACCCCGGCCAAACTCTATTTTATCTCTCTAATTTTAGCTTATGCCGCCTCTGTTTGTTTCTTCTCAGGCCTTCCGAATGCTCTGCATATTTACCTGGTTCCCGTCCTCTATCCAGCACTTTTTGCCGAAAATTTTGAATTTTTATAAAAATATGATATAATACCTGTGTTACTCTAGTGACAAATTGGCTACGGCTAGTTCTTTGACAAGGAGTTTTATATGCTTATTTGTTACTTATTGACTCGCAAGAAAGGGAGGTGGAGTCATGAAATCTCTAGCGGAAGAGAAAATCGAGCTTGATGCTCTGCTTCAGGAAGTCAAATCTGCGAAAAGATTGATGGACGAAGCCGAGAAGAAGTGTAAGGAAGCTAACACCGAGATCGAAAAACTAAGGAAAATGATGAGCGATTTTGGCGGAGATGAAGTTGCAAAGCTTTACGATGAAACCGGGCAAATTATCACTCAGATCCAACAGAATTTCGAATCTCAAAAACAGGACCCAGCTAATCAGGATCTAAAAAAGGAACATCTTGATCTTATCAAGAAAAAAAATCAGATGATCAGCGAGAAGAATGCTTATTACAACCCCAAGATTCACCCCCAACTCTGCAGGATTAGGGAGAAGCTTGAGGAGACTAAGCAAGAAAAAATTACTTGGGAAAAAATCTTTTCCCAACGAAAGGAGGAATATAGCGAGAAAGACGCTATCTATCAGAAGAAGAAAAGCTTCATCGAAAGCCTAACTTCCTCGGAAGATATTAGAATTCAGTCTTATCTCGATAAGTTGCTCCATCTGATTGGAGTACCTACCAATAGCGACTTTAAGCTAGTTTCTAGGCAGGGTAGGATTGACCTCTATTACGGCGGCCAATGGTATCCAGACGGAGTAAATCACGGTCATATCACCGCCATTAAAAATGAGGATGATTATGATGTGTCCTACCGCCGCGAACCTAGCTGCAATGTCGGCTAAAATGACAAAATGACAAAATTTAAGCAGTAAATAACTTCTAAAAGAGGCTAAGTTTTAGCCTCTTTTTTCATTTCTTCGTTATAATTAGAACATGAAAACACGCATCGTCTTCCCCGAATTAGAAAATCCCATTATTAAATCTGCCATCGAAAAAGCTCGCGAAAAATTTCCTGATTTTGAGCTAGTTGGTGCCGATTCTATTGAACATGCCTGTCTTGCGGTGAAAAATCAGCTCGCCGATTCTCTAATTGCTGGCATTGATTATTCCTCGCGTGATGTAATTTTGGCTTGTCGTGATCTCATCGGGGTGAAAAATCCACGTAATCTCCTGAAGCCAACTTTTTCCGCTAGTTTCATCCTGGAGCGTGAAAATGAAACTTATGTACTTGCTGATGCGGCTGCTTGTAAACATCCTACCTCTGATCAACTTTATGATATTGCCGTCCAGACTATCGAAACCGCCAGCAAAATTTTCCCTATTCCGAAGGTTGCCTTCCTTAGTTTTTCCACCAAGGGTTCCGGTGGTCGCGACGAGACCATTGATTTGATCCAAGAAACCATCGCCAAACTTAAAGCCTCTCATCCTGAGCTCTTAGTTGATGGCGAATTGCAGCTCGATGCCGCGATTAATCCGCGCATCGGCCAGAAAAAAGCCCCAGATTCTCCAGTTGCTGGTTTTGCTAATACCCTAATTGTCCCTGATCTTAATACTGGTAATATCCTCTATAAGGCCATGGAACAATTCGGTGGCTTTACGGCTGCTGGACCGATTCTTCAGGGCTTCAATGCGCCGATTTCCGATCTCTCTCGTGGCAGTACCGAAGAAGATGTCTTGAAAGTTATTGAATATATGTTATTACTTGCTAAACACTAATCTTTGCGCCGCTTACCTCCAAGATGTATAATAGAAACTAGTTGAAAATGGAGTGTTATGAAAGGTAAAATCAAATATTTCGGTACTGACGGTATTAGACAAAAGGCAGAAGCTTTTACCCCTGGCTTTATTCAAGCCGTTACTCTCGGTATTGTGCGCTATTTAGGCAATGCTAAAGAGGATGAAAGTGGCCTCGAACGTCCAGCTCGGGTCTTAATTGGTGGCGATACGCGTGAATCCACTGAGTGGATGATTCGTTATTTTGAGGAAGCTCTGGAAACTGTCGGGATTGATCACGGTACGGTGGGTGTTTTACCGACCCCGGCGATTAATTACGCTTTTTATGAAATGGGTTACGACCTAGCCATTGATATCACCGCTTCCCATAATCCCTACACTGATAATGGTATTAAAATTTTTGAGCGCGGTGATACGATCGGTGGTCTCGAGGCTACTATGCCAGGCGGCGTAGCTTTTTCAGGTACTGGTACTAATGATTCTGGCGAAAATCTTTCTCACTTAGTGAAAAAATATCCATACGGCATTAAACTTTCGCAGTCTGGCATCAATGCTATCGAAAATGCTCTGGAAAATGAATCTGGTTTCGATGTGCACAGTCCAGAGTTTCGTGAAGATCTCCATGAAGACGCTCTTTCGCGCTATCTTGACCATCTCCGCACTTATCTCGCCCAATTTGGCCCAGCTACCACCTCAGTGCGCCAAAAGCCTAATTTTTCTGGTCTTCGCATTGGCCTAGATCTCGCTTGTGGTGCCACCTCTGTTACAGCCAAACAAATTTTCGAAGAGCTCGGTGCCGAAGTCATCACTATTCATGAAGATGCTAATTTTGGTGAAAAAATTAACGCTGGTTGTGGTAGTACTCATCTTGAATCGCTCATCCAATTAGTTAAAGAAAAACAACTTGATTTTGGTGCGGCCTTTGACGGTGACGGCGATCGTTGTCTAATGATTGATCACGACGGTCAGATTATCGATGGTGATGATATGATTGTGATTTTGGCTAATTACTTGGGTGTTCCAGAAGTCTGCGTCACGATTATGGCTAACAAAGGCTTGCTGCGTTGGGCAGAAAAAACCGGCGTCAAAATCGCTATGACCGATGTCGGGGATCAAAATGTTTCCGCTAAGATGCGTGAAGACGGTATTCTTCTGGGCGGTGAACAGAGTGGGCATATTATTCTACCCGGTGAACCAATGGGCGACGGTGTACTCACTGCGCTCGTCATTACCAAAATTCTCTCCGAAGCACGCGATAAATTCAATCATGAAGATACCCTGCTTGCAGATTATCAAACTATCCAAGATGAAAAAACTGGCCAAACTTCTGAAAACCTTGAGCGCACCTTACCGACCTTATCAACTCTCTGTCAAAATTTCCAAAAACTTCCACAAACCATCAAGAACCAGCCAGTCGATAGTCAAACCAAGCAAGCTTTTCGTAACCTCACGGAAACTGCTGAGAAATTTATTGCCACTGAAACCGCAAATCTTCCTGCCGGCTGGTCGATCAATATTCGCGCCTCCGGTACCGAAGATTTAGTGCGCATTACTATCTGGGGTGACGATGCTGAGGCGATTCAAAAAACTGCTGACGCCATTGCTGAGCGTCTCACTGAAACCGTATTTGAATAAAGAAAGGGAATTATGGTTAAAATTGAACGTCTTAAACAGTATCAACCAGAAATCGCCACTCGTGTGCGTGAGCTTCTGATTCAACTTTCTCGTAGTGGCAAGGATAAAGGTGAGATTAGCCCAGACTGGTTTACAGAAGTCGCTAATTCTCCATATCATGATCTCATTTTTGCCGTGGAAGATGGACAGATTCTCGGTATGGCTTCGGTCTCTGTGACTTTTGGTGCAGGAATTTATAAGAATGCTTATCTCGAAGATTTTGTGGTGGATAGTGCTGCTCGTGGTAAAGGTGTGGGAGATTTAATTTTCCAAGCCTATGAAGATTGGGCTAGGGAAAAAGGCTGCAAAAATCTTGAATTCACCTGTGGTCATGGTCGTGAAGTAGCTCAGAATTTTTACAAGACTCACGGTGCCGAAATTTACGATACTAACTTCTTTAGGAAAAAATTATGAACATCTTTATCTCTGGTATTTCCGGTACTGGCATGGGGCCACTCGCCCTTTTTGCTCATGATGCCGGACATCAGGTTTTTGGCTCCGACCTTCACGAAGGCCCGATTACTAAGGAACTAAAAGCTAAAAATCTCACCTTTGCTATCGGTCCACAAACCGGTGATTATCTGGCGGAAATTAATCAGAATAATCCGATTGATTGGTATGTCCATACTTCAGCCATCACCGAGTCTCATCCCGAATATCAACGTGCCAAAGCTCTTGGTCTGAAAATTAGTAAACGCGATGAATTGATTGAAACCCTTGTTGAGAAACATCATCTGAAAATGGTGGCCGTCGCCGGCACTCATGGCAAAACTACTACCACGGCGATGTTAATTTGGCTTAGTCAAAAACTCGGCTTAAAGGCTTCTTATATGGTCGGCTCCACTCTTAATTTTGCTCCCTCTGCGAAATATGATTCAGGTGATCAATTCCTACTCTATGAAGCCGATGAATATGACCGAAATTTTCTAGCCTTTCATCCTTGGCTCTCGCTGATTACTTTTGTTTCCTATGATCATTCAGATATTTTTGCCACGGCGGCTGAATATCAAGATGCCTTTTTGAAATTCGAATCCCAGAGCGAGCACCTCATTTTTGGCCCACATGCCAATCTTCACCACGCCGAACTTCTCGCCGATAAGCACCCAGATATTGTTTTGATGTCAGCCAAGGAATTAATGTTACCAGGTGAAGCGCGCCGTCTCGACGCCACGCTCGCAGTTAGGGCCGTGCAGCGAATTCTCGAGTCGCTCGGTCGCGAGGTTAACCATGAAGAAATTATTCAGGCGATTAATCAATTCCCAGGGGTCGGACGTCGCTTTGAACGCCTAGCTGACGGTCTTTATTCCGATTACGCGCATCATCCTGAAGAAATTCGTGCTACCATTAATGTTGCTCTCGAGGAAGCCAAACGCACTCAGAAAAAAGGCGTGGTGATTCTTTATCAGCCTCATCAAAATATTCGCCAGCATGAATTCTTTGACGAATATCGGGATATTTTCCACGGCATCAAAAAACTTTATTGGTTGCCAACCTATCTTTCGCGCGAGGATCCTAAATTGAAAATCCTCACTCCAAATGATTTTCTTAATTCACTGGATAATCCTGAAATTGGCGCTCCGGCTGAATTAGATGATTCTCTTGCCGCCAAGCTTCGCCAAGATCTTGCTGACAATTATCTGGTTATCCTGATGTCCGCCGGTGATGCCGACCCATGGCTCCGCCAAAAGTTCTTATGATATAATTAAATTCAGTATGGGTGGTGTTTTGAAGCAGGAGCGTCAGGAAGACAAGAGGAAGCGCTTTTTGACCTTCTTAAAACAGATCAAGACCTGGCAATTATTTTTGAGCCTATTGCCACTACTTTTTCTTTCCGCCACTTTTTTGCGCTTTGATCATCTGAAAATGATGGATTTAAAAACCAAGGTCGAAAAAGCTGACGAGGGTAAGGCTGCCGACGGCACCGATTTGCCGCAAGCCGAAATTGACCAAAATATTCGCACCGCCCTAAAAAGCCTACGAGACTTTAGCTCTTCTCATACCATCGTGAATTTCGTCGAAAAAAACGGTCACACCACACTGACCTTCGGCACTGGTCCAATCTATCTGGAACATCAATATAACCGCCAGGCCACCGTTGCCTTGCGCGAAGCCGAGTCTAAACTTAGTCAAAATCCTGATGGCAACCCCAATGGTAATATCTTCGCTAAAGCTATGGAAACTTGCAAGCCGCAAGCTATTCGTAATGGCTGGGGCTGGAACAGTCCGGGTTATCTCAACTGCATGACTGGCGTGATTAATAGTTATCCGGCCACCGACAAACTCACTACTAATCTTACCGCCGACTTACCGCCTACCGCGCTCTATCGCTATGATTTCGTTTCACCAATTTGGACCCCTAGCCTCTCAGGTATTACGGTTCTACTCTGCGTTATTATTGTTATTACCATCATAATTCGTCTAATTATTTTTGCCTTCCTTCGACTTGCTCTTCTATTTTTGAAATAATTCCTCAAAAATCGCCCCACCAACTTTCCAGATTACCACCCCTGTTAAAAGCATAAAAGTTTTCTCACCCCTATTTCACCCCCATAAAATCTCTTGACACTTATCTTTATCTAATCTAATATAAAACTATACTTATTTAAAGGAGGACAAATGGCCTATAGTCATAAAAACAGCAAGGGAATTACCTACTACCTACACAAGTCAGAAGTAACCCTTCGCGGTGGTAAGCCACAAACTATCTATTTCTTCACCAAGACTGAGAACAACCCTAAGGGTACCCCAGTTGATCTTCCAGAAGATCGCGTTGTCAACGAAAACCCACGCAACGGTTTCTTGACTCTTTCCAAGAAGAAATAATCTTCAACCGATTACAAAGTCCCCTAACTCAAATTAGGGGATTTTTTCTGCCAAATTTCAATATTTTGAACATAAATTTCCTAAATTTTCTCCCGCCATTCTGCTTATGCGGTGCTATAATCAATTTAATACAATTTTTGGGAGAGAATTTGTTATGTTGGATGCTATTAAGCTCCTGTTTTGCCATTATCGCAAGTTTATTTTTATAACTATTTTTGCTGCAATTTTTAACTTAAATGTAGCAGGTCAGGCATCTGCCTATTCTATATCTATGTCAATGGCTGATGGGGAATCAGGTATTTCGCTTGAAATTCCCTACACTTCCAGCGGTATGCAAAAAAATGAAACTAAACCAGAAAAACTTTCTAAGCTACTAATTAATAGTAATAATGCTGCGGGATGGGAATTACATCTTGAGGCTAGTGATCTTGTTGCTGAAGGAACTAATCAAAAATTAACTCTCTATACTCAAGATACTCAATCTTGGGATTGGTCCATTCCATACTCACCAAATATCTGGGGAATTTGTTCCACTAAAAGTAAGGGACAATACAGCGACCTTTGAGTATTTTTTCAATAAGGATAAAAATTATACAGCGATAAAAACCGGTATGCCTACAGATCCAGAAGGTTATGTTTATGAGTTTGGAATTTATACTCATACAAACGGTAATGCACTTGGCGGTAATTATAAGGGTAGTTTAACTTTTTCTCTTCTTGCTAACGAGGAAACAACTACTAATTTTGTTAATGGCCGCACCTTTAATCGCATACTTCGTGAGGCTACTGGTGAAACTGATTCGCAAATTATAAATAATCCAGAAATTGAAGTTTCCGATATAACCAAAATTAAGCCGTTTACCTTTAGTAATAAGGCTCCAGAAAATGCAACAAAAACATTTAAAATTTCAACTGATGATTCTGAGCTTCCAACCTATCTTTCTACTGTTAAGGATGGAGAATTCTATTATCCAACAATTTGGACGACGGCCAACCGTCTAGTTATTAACGAAGATTCCTCGTATATGTTCTCGGGTATTTCAACCAACATAAAGGGAATGTTTGATAACTGGAAAAATATTGAATTTCGCGTAATTGATTTTTCCAAAGTCAAAAATTTTTCACATTTCTTTTATAAGCTAAATAAGAATTCTTCTGATTCTGAAGTTGTTTCGAGAAATCTGATGGATTTAATTGCACATAGTGACCCTATTAATCTTGATTCCATGTATGAAGAAAGTAAAATTTATAGTGCCTATATTAAACTTAATACCTCTAGTCCAGCCTCTACGCAGGCGATGTTTAAAAAGACTAAATACTCATTTACCGCAGAAGGGAATTTTCTTAAAAATAGCTCCAATCTAACTTCAACTTTTGAATCATCGGCTACCAGTTTTAATTATAAAGATCTTGATGGTTTTGGTATTAATGCTACTACCACAAAGAGTATGTACAAGGATGCTAGTATGGAGGCACTCGATTTTTCAAAGTCTAATTTTGAAAAACTTACCAACACCGAAAGTATGTATGAAAATTTCGCTCAGGATTACTGGTCCAGAAATAAATTTAAGCTACCTACTGCAAAAAATACTATTAAGCTTAACAATATGGCTAGAATGTTTGCGAATTTTAAAAGAGAAATTCCGCTAGATTTGTCCGTATTTAATACAGAAAATGTTACAAATATGAGTTATCTTTTTGGTAGTGATATTGATCAGCCAAGCTGGGATAATAGAGTAAACAACATTACAAAGGTGATTGTTGGCGACGGCTTCACTACTAAAAATGTTACAAACATGGAGGGGATGTTCGCTGGATCCAAGGTTAGCAATACGCTTAACTTAATAAATAGCATTGATACATCGAAGGTAAAAAATATGTCTCATTTTCTAGATACTAGTAGGGCTACGCGCGAAATTGTCCTAAAGGATGATTTCAATATTCAAAATGTTACAAATATGAGTTATATGTTTGCTAATCACGCACCACTTGAAAAATTAGTTCTCGGTACCAACTTCGATACTAAAAATGTTACAAACATGGAAGGGATGTTTAGTAATAATGATGACCTTATCGTTTTAAATCTTGGTGATAAGTTTAATACCCGTAATGTTAATAACATGAAATCAATGTTTGATCGGTTATACGATCTAAAAAATCTTGACCTTGGAACTAAATTTGATACCAGTAAGGTTACCGATATGTCTTACATGTTTAATTACTCAGATGATTTGGTCACACTAAACCTTGGTGACAAGTTTGATACTCGAAATGTTAATAATATGGAATATATGTTTGCCGTAACTGCCAGCTTAAAATCTCTCGATTTTAAGGGGAATCTTGACACCCATAAAGTGACTAGTATGAGTCATATGTTTAATAGATCTGCTATCAGAGAACTTAACCTTGGCGCTAATTTTAATACTACATCTGTCACTAGTATGGCTAATATGTTTGAAAATAGTTCAATTACTAAATTAACTCTCCCGATTAATATGGGTGATGCTCCATATCTCACTAATGTGGAAAATATGTTCAAGGGTTGCAGTGGCCTTGTATTGGTTAATCCATTTAATCTTGATACGAGACATGCTGTTAATATGGCTAGTATGTTCGAATCGGCATCTGCTAGTGCAAATAATGAATATAATTTTGGCGATAAGTTTGGTTTAAACGAGACTACTAGCACTGAAAAAATGTTCTATAAGTCTGGTGCGAAAAAAATTAGTTTCACGCACTTTAATGCACCTAAAAATACTACTGCTCATCGAATGTTTGCCGAGTCCCTGGCTAGCGAAATCGTTATTCCAGAACTAAATATGCCAGAAGTTAAAGATATGTCATATATGTTCCATTCATCCCAAGTTCGCACACTTAATTTACCTGAAGAAGTTAATACGCCTAAGTTGGAAAACATGTACTGGATGTTCCGTGATACGAATGAACTAGATTACATTAGTCATGTTAATTTTGATACTCGTGATGTTACGAATATGGAAGATCTTTTCGTCCGTGCTGGGACTAAGCGCAGAATTTTACCGGAGATTATTCTCGGTCCAAAATTTGTTCTAACCAAAGTCCAAATTACTAAGGGCATGTTTTATGATTCTCGCCCTAAACGAATTGTGTTCTCCAGTTTTAATGCCCCAGAACTAGTTAATATGGACCGCATGTTTACCTATTGTAGTGTTCGAGATTTGGATTTATCTAATGACATTGATACTCCTAAGCTTGAAATTGCAGATCAATTATTTATGTACACTAGTAGTTTGACTAAAATTAGCGAAATTAACTTTAGCTTTAATAAGGTTACTAATATGAATAGGGTATTTGCTTATATGGGTGCATCGAACAGTGAACTGGAAATTAGTATTGGTCCGAAATTTAATCCCTCAGAGGTGACAGATATGTCCGAATTATTTATCGGATCAAACATCAAAAACATCACCTTTGATTCATTTAATGTGCCAAAGCTTAAAACTATGAAGTCTATGTTCGCTAAATCTAATATTAAAAAGGTTAGCTTCACTACTTTTGATACTCCAAACTTGGAAACTATGGAGCGAATGTTTGAAGAATCGAAAGTGCAAGAAGTTAATTTTCCTGATAACGCCAACACACCAAAGCTAGTCAGTATCTATGCGATGTTTAGTAAGGCGAACGGTTTTAGTGATGATTATGACCTGAATCTCCCATTTAAAACTGAGAATCTTGAAAATATGGGCTACGCATTTTATTACTTTACGGGACAAAGCGTTAATTTATCGACCTTTAATACTCATAAAGTCAGTAATCTTGAATATCTATTTAAGAGCAGCAAAGTTAAAGAAATTAATCTCGCCAATAAGAATTTTGAATCTGTAGTTA
>JABZKE010000011.1 GCA_015257445.1 Nanosynbacter sp.
GGATGAAGATCTTCATCGCCGTAAAGGGTGCCGGCTTGAGCGCCAATATGAGAAATCACAGAGGTGGCATTAGCGGCAGCAAAAATTAGAGCATCCTTAAATTTTTTACCATCCAGGGTGGCGGACAAAAATCCTGCACCAAAAGCATCGCCTGCACCAGTGGTGTCTTTCGGAGTCTTCATTTCATATTCCGCTAAGCGATAGGTTTCTTTACCATTTGTCGCAATGGAACCGCGCGCTCCAGCGGTGATAATCACGGTTTTAACATAACGAGCTAGTTTAACCAACAACTCTTCGAGGATTTCCCCGCCGATCAAGGTTTTCGCTTCTTTTTCATTCAAAATTAAAACATCGACATCTTGAAGTAGGCCTAAAAGTTTCTTCTTTTCGGCAATTTCTTCCATGCCGGGGTTCCACATAATCTTAATTTCTTTTTCTTTGGCTTTTTCAAAAAACTTCAGAGCGGTGTTCATATCGCCATTCAGACTGGTAACATAAAGCCAATCTGGGTTAGACAGATCAAGATCGGAGGCTTCGAGCTTAGTAAAGCTTTCCGAAGCGCCACGACAGGTTAAAATAGTGCGCTTGCCGGTTTCGGAATCGAGCAAAATCACCGAAATGCCAGTCTTCTTGCGCGAAAAATTCAAGTAGCTGGTGTCGATATTCTCATTTTGGAGAAAATTCAAAATAGCATTAGCTGCACTATCGCGACCAAAGTTAGAAATCACAATGGTTTCGTGACCATGTCTAGCAAAATTCGTGGCAGCATTGACCGCACCACCGCCAACCTCGAAACTGTTTTTATCGATCGTCAGCTTCTCGCCGGTTTTAATCTCGCCAAGATCGTTGTGGTCGATCATATAGATGTCTTGCAAGACACTACCGAGGCAAACTACGCGACTCATAGGAAGACCCCACGTTTTTTAGCTTCTGCCACCAAGGCCTCATAGGCAGCCTTTTTATCTTCGGGTTGAGAAAGTGCAGAGCCAACATTAATCACATTCACTTCGTAATTAGCGAGAGCACGGACATTAGTCAGATTGGCACCGCCATCCCAACCAATTTCAATATCAGGCTTGATACTGCGAATAATTTTGACCTTTTCGGCCTGCAAAATATCGGCCTTGGCGCCCTGTTGACCGAGATTGCCGGCAAAAATCAGAGCATGGTCGGCGACTTCAAGATATTTTTTTACTAAACCTGGATAGGTGGTAGGTAGAATTGCCACCCCAGTCTTAATTCCAGCTTTTTTCAATTGCTCAAAAATTGGTAGTAAGTCTTCCGAAGCCTCGGCGTGAAAAATCGCCAGGTGTGGACGAAGACGTAACACCTCTGACAAGTGGTCGCTCGGACGAATAGCCATGATATGGAGGTCAAATTGAATACCGTTCGGTAGCTGAGAAATTGAACTTTCTGGCACGCTACGATTCGGCGTAAAAGTGCCGTCCATCAGATCAATCTGAATGCGCTTAGCAAACGAAATATAGGCCTTCATCTGCTCAACAAAAACATTCGTGTCATCGGTTAAAATCGTTGGTACGATAATTGTGTCCTCACCCATATTTGTCCTTTTTAGTAAATATTTTCTTCATCCAGGCGCTGATTACGACGAATGTAGCGTTCTTCTGGAATAAACGGTTCTTCTAAAAATCCCGTGACGGATGCCTTGACTTCTTCCTCCGACATATAATCTGAAGAAAGGCAGAGTACGTTGGCGTCGTTATGTTTACGGCCGATGCGAGCGAGAGATTCCGTGTAGCCACAGATTGCACGAATGCCACGGAAGCGGTTGGCTTGAATCGAAATACCGTGAGCGGAACCGCAAATCAGAAAGCCGCGTGCGGTAGGATTTTCGCGCACCGCACGAGAGACGGCAATTGCGGAATCATTAAAATCGTCGCCTGGCTGAATCGTGAGCGGACCTAAGTCTTTCACCTCGATATTCATTTCTGGATGGTGATTTTGATATTCGGCCAAAAAAGTCAGAAGACGTTGCTTAACAGTAAATCCACGGTGATCAGAGGCGACGTAAAGTTGCATTTTATTCCTTTCCAAAATCAGCAGTTAATTCGACAAGACGATTAGAATAGCCCCATTCGTTGTCATACCAAGCTACAATCTTGATCAAATCGCCGTCTACCACATCAATAAGTGGAAGGTCGACAATACAAGAGTGGGAATCGCCACGATAATCGGATGAAACTAATTCTTCATGAGAAACGCCGAGAATACCTTCATAGAATGGCTCGCTGGCAACTTTTTCGAAAAGCTGATTAAGCTCTTCCTTAGTAGTAGGACGAGAAAGTACGGCAGTAATATCAGCAAGCGAAACTACTGGGGTCGGAACACGAACGGAAAGACCGTTAAACTTGCCCTTGAGACTTGGAATGGTCAAGGCTGCAGCCTTTGAAGCACCCGTGGTAGTTGGCACGATATTTTCGGCAGCTGAACGGGCTTCACGAAGATCCTTAGCTGGAGCATCGAGTAGACGCTGTGAACCCGTGTAAGAATGCACGGTAGTCATCATGGCTTTTTTCACACCAAAATTATCTTCAAGCACTTTCATAATAGGGGCGATACAGTTGGTAGTGCAGGAAGCGTTGGAAAGAATCTTATCTTCCTTGGCAACTTCGCCTTCGTTCACGCCGAGCACGATAGTTTTAGCACCTTCGCCCTTGGCTGGAGCAGAAATTACTACCTTGCGAGCACCGGCAGTGAGATGAGCTTTAGCTTTTTCTGGATCAGTGAAGAAGCCAGTAGATTCGATTACTACATCTACACCCAATTCACCCCAAGCGAGATTAGCTGGATCCTTTTCAGAAAAGACGCGGATTTTTTTGCCATCCACGATAATATTTTGATCATCAAAAGTCACTTCACGACTGTAAGTACCATAGCTAGAATCATGCTTGAGAAGAAAAGCGAGCGTTTTGGTGTCGGTCAAATCATTGATAGCTACAACTTCGAGATCGCGTCGCATTAAAGCAATTTTAAGAGCATTTCGACCAATACGGCCAAAGCCATTGATTGCAATTTTAATCATTTTCCTCCTTTTTTCTTTTATTATAGCATAAGAGAGTTCGGACAAACAAAAAAATACCACCTCGAAGAGATGGTATTTTCGAACTCGTGAATTTAAGCACGAGCGAAGTGGGCGAAAGCACGGTTGGCTTCGGCCATGCGGTGAGTGTCTTCCTTTTTCTTGAAGGCAGCACCAGCGCCGTTGAAAGCGTCAACGATTTCAGCTTCGAGACGGCGTGAGTATGGCATACCCTTGCGTGAACGAGCTGATTGCACGAGCCAAGAGAAGGCAAAGTGCATTTGACGGTGACCAGAAATTGGGAATGGGATTTGGTAGTTAGCACCACCGACACGGCGGGACTTCACTTCGAAATCTGGAGAAACGTTAGCGACAGCCTTTTCAAGGACTTCCACTGGATTCTCAGAGTTCAATTTCTTAGCAGCACCTTCGATAGCAGCATAAACTGCGCGTTCAGAAGCTTGTTTTTTACCATCAAGCATGGACTTATTAATCAAGCGTTGAACAAGAACTGATTGATACTTGCGATCTGGAAGAACTTTACGTTCGAGAGATTTGGTAGTTTTACGTGGCATAATTACTTACCCTCCTTCTTAGCGCCGTACTTAGAGCGGCCTTGCTTACGACCATTAACACCTTGAAGGTCGAGAGTACCACGAACGATGTGATAGCGGACACCTGGAAGGTCAGGCACACGGCCACCACGAACGAGCACTACAGCGTGTTCCTGAAGGTTGTGACCTTCGCCACCGATGTAAGCCCAAACTTCTTGACCATTAGTAAGACGCACACGAGCGACCTTACGAAGAGCAGAGTTAGGTTTCTTTGGGGTTTTGGTAGTGACCTTGATACAAACACCACGCTTGAAAGGTGAAGCTTGGTTGTAGTAACGAGTTTTAAGAGTGTTGACGATAGAACCAAGGGCTGGTGACTTAGACTTTCTAGCAGCAACCTTACGAGGTTTACGGATCAACTGATTAATTGTTGGCATTAGTTTCCTCTTGTGTTATTGATAAAAATCTGATTCTTCATCAGTGGTGAAGCTCTAGATAAAACTTCACAGCTTGAATAGCTATAATACGATATTTTACAACCTCAAGCGAGCCTTTTCTTTACAGCAGTAGAATTGGCTTGAAACTCGTTAGTTATTATACCTATATTCGTGAATTTTGTCAAAAAATACCCTGAGTTAACATCTCAAGTGCAACACTAAGCAACAAAAAGAGACATCAATCGTTCTTAGTCCTGTTAAAATTAAATTTGTAACACTAACTTAAACAAGGATAGACATTGATGTCTCTAAATAAGTATACACAACTTTCGTATGAAGAACGAGTAATAATTGAAAATAGATTAAAAAATAACGAAAGTATAAGATCCATAGCTTTGAAATTAGATAGAAATCCTTCAACTATTACGCGGGAGATAAAAAGAAATGGTATTAAGACTAAAACCACTAGAATCAATAAGCCAAGAGAGCTCTATCTAGATAGCAGACATTATCGTGGACAACCTAAGGTGGACATTATACGTACAAAAAGAGATAGATACTATAAAAGGTTAAAAGAATTAAATATACCTAGATATACCGCCAGATTAGCCTCTAAACTGTCCTTTGGACGTATTAAGGAACAAACTTTAAGACTTAATACTAGCTCATATTTAGGGACTAAAAAATACATAGAAGAAAAGCTTAAGCTACGTTGGTCTCCAGAACAAATTTCTGGCAGATTAAGACTAGAGAATAACTTGCCATATGTTTCACATAAGGCAATTTATCATCTAGTTTATTCTGAAGGATTAGAAAAGCATTTAAGACGAAAAGGACGGAAGCCTCGCTCTTATAAAATACTAAAATTTAATAGTACTAACAGAGATAAACATCATATTTCGGAACGTCCAAAAGAGATTGATGAATTAAAGTATTATGGTGATCTTGAAGGAGATACAATCTTTGGATTAAAAACCACAGACCGCATATTAACACATGTAGATAGAAAATCTGGGCTTTTGTCTGCAAGTTTAGTACATAACTATAACGCACATAAAATTGCCAAACAAACGAAGTTAGACATAGCTTCAGTGTTTGGTGAGATTAAAAGTATAACTTATGATAATGGTATTGAGTTTTCACTCTGGAGAGTTACAGAAAAAGAATTAAGAGCAAACATATATTTTGCGAGTCCTTATCACTCCTGGGAGCGTGGCCGAAACGAAAATACCAATGGACTTATTCGAGATTTCTTGCCTAAAGGAACGGACTTCAAGAAACTTACCAAACGAGATATAGTAGAGATAGCAAATTTAATAAACAATAGACCAAGAAAAAGACTCGAGTGGAAGACTCCACTCGAGGTCTATAGGTCTCAAAGTGTTGCACTTGAGGGGTTAGAGTAGGTACGGCCATTTTCGGACCGTATTTTATATCTATTTGGAATTACTTCTGGGATTTGGTTTTTGTGGCGGTTTTTGTGGCGGCTTTTCGAGTGCGAGTCACTGGTTTTTCGACGAGAATTCGCTGATTCGCATCGTCAGTGACTGACTTGCGATAGGCTCGAGGTTGGTTATCTGTAATTTCTAAATCGCCTAGATCGTCATTCTCGAGATTTTGGCTGATTTTCGACTCAAGAAAGAGCTTTAGAAGTGCCCAAACCACGACATTAGTCGCAAGGGCAATAAAACTAATTAACGGAATAATCAATAGCGCCACACCAAGCGCACGGTCTAACAGAGAGACGACGGCGGCGAGTAAGAAGAATATGAGAGCGACTAAACCATAAGTCACCTCGACAAGCTTGAGCTCTTCTTTATTTTGATAAAGATTTTTGAGATATTTGACAATTCCAAGTTGCATAATGCTTATATTATATCACATTTTAGCATAATTACAATAGGTACATATTAACTCAGAACCTTTGCAACATAGATTGGCAAAATTTTACCAACAATAAAAAATACCCCCTCGGTAGAGGGGGATTGTGAGTTTAAAGAAATGTTGTATTACTCCTTAGAGGTATCAGCTTCATGAGCTGAACCCTGCGCTTTAATCGGGTCCGCGACGGCAGCAACTAGCTTCTTTACAGTCTCAGTGACTTCCTCGCCATTGAGCGCCTGATTCTGCATGTCCGCCTGAGCGAAAATCTGGGGAATACGCCCAAGAACACTAGTTAGCAAATCGCCACCACTTTCTTGTTTTACAGCACCACCAAAGTCGTAGAACTTGGCATTCTTACCAACCTCAGCCATGACAGTTGCGACATTCGTTGCAACCTGAACACGAGTATTCTGCTCAATTTCGATTTTCTTCAGTTCGAAATTAACCTTGTCGTTAGCCGCCTGAGCATCAGAGAGTGCACGGGCCGCTTCGGCTTCTGCTTTTCCCTTAGCCTCGATAGTCTCAGCTTCTGCTTTACCTTTTGCGGCGATAGCTGCGGCATCAGCCTCACCCTTTGCCTTAGTGGCAGTGGCTTCAGCTTCCGCCTGAACCTTGATTGCTTCGGCTTCTGCGGCTACTTCTGTCTTGCGGGCAGTAGCGGAACCTTCAGCCTCAGTCTTGCGAGCTTCAGCAGTAGCAATAGCTTCACGTGTTTTACGCATAGCGGCAGCTTCCGCTTCACCAGCAGCAGTTAATTTCTTGGCCTCAGCCTGACCAGCGGCGTTGACTTTCTGAGCCTCGGCATCACCAGAGGCTTCTGCCTTTTTACGCTCAGCCTCAGCCTGAGCGGAGATGATCGTGGTACGTTTCGCTGTTTCAGCACGGGTAACTTCAACCTCTTGCTGCTTCAGTGCGGCGAGATTGGCTTGTTCAGCCTGCATCACGGCGACAGCACCTTTCTTTTCCTCAAGCTGCTGATTAATAGCTTGTTGCTCGAGTTCGCCGGCCATTTCAGACTTGGCCTGTTCGCGAGCGGTTTCGGCCTTGAACTGGGCCTTACGGACATCAGTATCGCGCTGACGTTCAGCAACGGCAACCTGAGCATCCAGCTCTTTCTCCTGAGCGGCACGATTAGTCTCGGCACGTTTCTCGCGCATAGACTGCTCGGCCTCCGCAGAGATATTAGCCGAATCACGCCTTCTAGTCTCGCGATCCTTGGCTGCCAGATCCTGATAATAAGTACTATCCTTGGCATCTTCAACCTCATGAATCGAAAGAATGGTATTAAAACCAAGATCTTTCATCTGAGCTGAAATAGACTCCTTAACCTGATCATCGAGTTTATCCTTCCCATTCATGACTTCCTCTGGTGTCATTTTTGCAATAACAGCGCGAACACCACCGGAAACAACATCGAGAATAACACGCTCAAGCTCGTGGTCGTTCTTATCGAGAAAATTACAAACTGCACGCTGGAGACTTGCATTAGATGAAGTATCGGGGCTATAAGCCACAGCCCAGTCAATCTGAATCGGTACACCAGTTTGCGTTTTAGTAACATCACCCTCCACTTTGGCCGTACGAACACATAAGTCGAAATACTTCGCTTTCTGAATAAAAGGAATGACGACTCGGCCACCGGCCCGCTTAATTGTGGGGTTACCCTCTTTGTCAGTAGCGCCGACTCCGGAAACGACTAGCGCTTCATTACCGTTGGCGGTCTTAATCATTGCAAACAAGGCGATGATAATAACCAAGGTAATTATTGCGCCAATAATGATGGGGAAAAAATTTGTTACTTCCATACTACATACCTCCTTAGGATATTGAAATAATGTGGACTGAAACAAGACTAGGGTGAGACGCGTTAATTTTAAAAACTCACAAAGATACTAAAGAACGCCACCCAATCAGTTATTTTTACAATAAATATACAAATACGTCAATATGCACCCTGAATTAACATCTCCAGCGCAACACCTTGGGGATTTAGAATAAAAAGCTATCTCATAATAAGACTTAGCTACGTATTTTACGGATTATTGCAATATAATAAGAGTATGATAATCTATGACTCATCTTCAGAAACTGTTTTCGGACCATGTAATCTTAAGCTCGATGCTAAACCAGATAAATGTCTTTTAATTTTCGATGATGAGATCTGGGATGATTATGTTTTGATGAATAAAAATCTTGCAACTTTTTCTGCCAGGAACACTTATGGCAGAATTTTTGATACCTACCGCTACCTCAATATGGATGGTGAAAAAATTCTATTAGTTTATCCTACGACTGGCTCGGCTGGAAGTGTCTGTGATGTGGAACTTTTAATTGCTAGTGGCATAAAAAAGTTTGTTGCTTTCGGCACCTGTGGTCGACTGGACAAAAATATTGCAAAAAATACGATTATTCTTCCCACCGCTGCATATCGCGAAGAAGGGACTAGTTATCACTATCTGCCAGATTCTGATGAAATTGAGGTGGATAAGTCGCTTCTGCAGAAGGCAAAATCAGTTTTTGATAAAACTATTTTAACTGTAATAGAAGGTAAAATCTGGACCACGGACGCGGTTTATCGTGAGACTTATGGTAAAGTAAAATTAATGCAAGAACGTGGCTGTCTCGGAGTTGACATGGAACTCTCTGCTCTACTTGCGCTGGCCAAATATCGAGACGTAAAATTCTTTCAATTTTTGATTGGTGATGATGCTGTGAGCGGCGAAATAGTTTCTCCACTTGAGCGAAACAATCAAGAGATTTTTAATGCCGCTATTTCCTTATTGCTCAATATTTAAAAAGTAATCGTTATGATTCTACTATGCACCATGCAAATAGATAATATAGATTTATTTGAATGCAAACAAAAAGCCCCGACTGGTTGCCGGGGACTATTTGTTTTTAGATAGGAATGATTTTAGATAAGTTTGGAACTATGGAACTCGCGCTTAAGATAGTAATAGCGATCTTGGCTGAGTTTTCCTGTATTAAACAAATCGCCTAACATCAGGAACATGTAGGCATTATGCCCATCCGAATAGAAGTAGTACTTACTACCGGAGACGGTTGTGGCGCACATTAGATCATGTGGAATACCATTGTGATTACCGTGCTCAATTCTCTCCATCAATTCAACATCCGAAGTGAAAATCTCGTCTCCATCGTTGAATCCTTTACGCCCGAACACCCTTCCGCCCAGCATACATTTTCCGGGTATCTTAAGTTTGTCAGCTGCGGGGTCTTCCCAAAATTTTGCAAATGCCTTTGCAACGGCGGTACGGTTGTCATAACCATTAACCCTCTCAAAATAGAGCTCCCATTCCTTAATCATAGGATTATATGACATATTAGTCACCTCCTTGGTCTCTGTTAAAATGTTGCCTACAGTTTCAATACTCATAGTGTAAACCTCCGTAAATAGTAGTTTTTTGAACATATGTAAAGTTTAGACTAAAGCCTAAAAACCGAAAAGGGAGTAATAACATAAAAGGATTCTAATCTTTCCTTCAAAAACTTTTCAATGTACTCACCTTCTTAGTGCTAGACTTGAGTCTATTGCTCAATTGATTGTATAGTAACATAAACACTTTGATTTGTCAATATACGATAATACTTTTCTTCAGAAAAGCAAGTGCGATGACAACTTCTAAAATTGGCGACCCAACTCTTATCCTCAAGTAAAACACTTTAGGATGTTAACTCAGGTTTAATCTTGACAATTTAGCAAAAACATGATAAACTATGTGCAATTCGTCTATTTGTGACGGATTCGAATTTTAAGATTATTGATTTTGGACGTAAGTTCCGCATTAGGACATAAGTCCTATTTTGAGGCGTAAGCCAAGCATATTTAGAAAAGGGCCCTTGAGGTTCCGCCCATCTCAAAGAGAATGGGTGCCGCTTTCACGACCATAAGTTCCCTAGGAACGAAAGTCGCGGTTAGAAAGGTCATCCATATGATGAACCTGAATTTCCTTACCCTCGAAACCATTACCCGTATTTCTACCAATGCCACCGATCTTAGCATACATTATGCTCCGGATCGCGGTAATGGCGAGGAAGATTATCGAATCAGAGTTAGTTATGCAAATAACTACGGTGCTTCGATAATTAAACGGGTTCCAATCGACGACTCATTTCCTCAGTCCGATGGGCAAGGTAAAGTATGTTACTATTGGGAGATTGCAATCCTATATCGTGACGAGCTTTGCTATTGCCTTGAAGATGAGGATGGAGATT
>JABZKE010000130.1 GCA_015257445.1 Nanosynbacter sp.
TTCTTGCTCTACCTCATTACGCATCGTTCCATCTCCGACCATGGCGACTTTGATATTTCTAAGTTGTTTGATTTGCCTAACAAGCCTTATGAACCGCAATGGATCTTTTACGTCTTCCAGTCTGCCTAAAAATATTAGATCAAATGAATATTTATTTTTATCATTTCCGGCAATTTTTTTAAGTTCATATGGATTTACCACATTACGGAGTATGTTGGAATTAATTTTTTTATTAATTATTTTATTGAAAATATAATCGTTTAATGCGGAGTCGGAAACCCAGATAATATCGGATATCATCCTTTCTATGTAAAAATGAAAAATAAGTGACTTTATGCTAATTTTTCGCATATACCGATGGTTGGAATGTATATGGGATATTATTTTCTTTCCCCTTGAGGCAATAACAGATACTATAGTTGATTTTGGGTCATGTGCATGAATTATGTCTGGATTATACTCGCTAATTGCCTTTTTTATATCATGAATATTAAACTTGTTTAACTCTAAAACTGGGATTTTTCTAATTTCCAGGGCGGGTTTATTTTTTCCGACAACTGCACAATACTTCATGTCGTAGTTGGTGTCATCCTTAAATAGGTTAATAATTTGACATGCAACATTTTCAGCCCCAGAAAATAAACTAGTACTAATGAGGTGCAGTATCTTTATGGGCTTACAATATAGTTTCTCAAGTTTTATAGCTTCTTTTTGTATACTCATATTCTCACTAATAGTTGCGGTGGTTCTTTGTTCAACGCTTTGTCTATTACCTTGAATAATTTTATCTATTTTTTTAATATAAGCCTTTACCTCTTGAGCTTCGACTATTTTTGCATTTTTAGAGATGATAACCTCACGTGTCACTCCATTCGAAAAAATGATTGGTAGTCCTGCGGATTGAGATTCTACGCCGACAACTGGTAAGCCTTCGTATAGACTCGGCAGGCAAAATACATCCATCACGGAATAAAGTTTATTGGTATCTTCGCGTTGGCCTAAAAATAGCACAAAATCTGAAAGATTAAGTTTTTCAACTTTGTCTTTAATCTTTTCTTCGAGTGGGCCGGTGCCGATGAGGAGAAGTTTAGAGTCTGGGTTTTTTGTGTGATATTCATTAAAAATATCGACTAGAAAATCATGATTTTTTTGACTAACGAAACGCCCGACGTGACCAATAACGATAGTTTTTTCTTTAATACCTAGGTCCTTGCGGAGCTTCTTACGGGCAACGGGGTCGAACTTGAATTTATCAAGGTCAATGGCATTATGGATAATTTTGACTTCGCCGCGATCGAAAGTTTTGTCGCCAAAAAGATAGCGGCCAGCTAGTTCGGAACAAGCAAAATAATCTGTAGCGTATCTTTTGCTAAATGGGCGCAAAATATTTTTGATAATGTTACGCTTCCATTCGCGGGCATTACTGGTGGAGTGACTATGCGAAATGCGAACCGGCACACCAGCTTTTTTTGCGGCATAAAGTGGAAAAACCGAGAGAGTATTCACATTAGAGTGTACGATACGATAGTGATTTTTGCGGAATAATTCTTCAAGAGCTTTGAGATATTTAGGTAGTTTTTGATATTTTGGCACAAGAAAGACGCGGCCACCGAGTTTTTTGATTTCGTCATACGGAATACGGGTAGAATCTTCGTCACAGATAAAATCAAATTGCACCTTGGTGCGATCAAGATGGCGATAGTAATTCATGATGACAGATTCGACGCCGCCGCCAATCCATTTACCCATAATTTGGGCAACAATAACTGGTTTCTTGGTTTTTTCTGTTTGGCTCATCTTGTGAGTCTGGGCCTTTCCGTTATTTTTTACATAAAACCACAATCTCAACCTTGTAGTTTTCGTTATTAATTACTTAATATTCTATAA
>JABZKE010000131.1 GCA_015257445.1 Nanosynbacter sp.
GTTTAATAATATTACTAATCGTGTAACTAATGATTAACTGAAAAACCTGCAGACGCTTACCAGGGGCAATCCGCATCACGGTTTTAAAAACATTAATATAAGTTTTCACTAAAATAATTATAGCATAAGAGGTTTCGAGTTCCCCTTTATGACTAAAAGATTTGCAATTTCAAATAAAAAACACCAGACTAGCTGGTGAATTTTTTAGTAAGTTAAACGAGCGCGGCCTTTAATGCGACGACGCTTGAGTACCTTTTGACCGTTCTTGGTCGCGTTACGCTTCATGAAACCATGTTCTTGCTTGCGTTGGCGCTTGTGTGGTTGATATGTACGCTTTGGCATTATTTTTCCTTAAAACTAATAAAACTATATTACAGAGTTTTATCTGATTTGTAAACTTTGTATAATTATACCTTAGTTTTCCACTTTTTTCAATAAGTTTTCCACATGGGTATATCTATTAGGCGAAAATTGTGTAAAACTCCTTCCCTGTTAATTTTTATATAGCTATATAATAAAAAATATTTTTTTTAAACCTGTGGAAAAGTCTGAAGGTCTGTTATAATAGAGGTAATCAAGGTTAGTTAATGTTTGGAGGTAGCGTCGGTGTTTGATGTGTGGAATAATGTGCTTGCTGAATTAGAAAAGAAACTACCAGAATCACATTACTTAACATTCTTTAAGGACTCGAACACCTCCTTAATTTCCAATAAGGATGGTCATATCCAAATTAGTGTGCCTAACACTTTTATGCAGACTAATATCTGTAAAAAATTTGACGCCGATATTCGAGTGGCTCTAAAAAATAATGGGGTTGAGGTTTTAACTACTGAATATCTAATCGTAACCAATAAAAATAATCGATCACGCGAAACTACAAATTCTCGTGGTAATAATTTCAAGAATCTTTCTGATCGTGTCGGAACGGTGCAACGAATTGATTTAGAAAGACACCCTTCTTTAAATACCCGTAGTCAAAATCGGACCGGATTAAGTGAAAAATTCACGATGGATAATTTCATCATTGGTACGAATAATGATCTCGCGGTTTCGGTGGCGAAAAATATTATTGAAAATCCAGGAATGAAATATAATCCATTCTTTCTCTATGGCGGAGCGGGTCTCGGTAAAACTCACTTAGTGGAAGCCATTGGTAATGAACTGGCGAGAAGACACCCAGAATTTAAAATTTTATATATTCCGATTAATCACTTTTATAACGATTTTATTCAATCGGTACGTAATGGTAAAATGGATGATTTCCGCAGGCGTTTTTCCGAACTCGATGTTTTGATTGTGGATGATTTTCAATTTATCGTAGGTAAGGAAAAAAGTCAGGAAGAATTCTTCAATATTTTTAATGACATGCAACAATTAAATCGCCAAGTCATCATTACTTCCGACCGTTTGCCAAGCCAACTAAAAACCGTGGATGAACGTCTAGCTTCGCGCTTAACTCAGACCGGAGCTTATGATATTCAATTCCCTTCTTTTGAGGATCGCTGCGCAATTTTACACGCGAAGGCGGAATTTAATGGGGTGGAAATCGAAGATAAGGCGATTGAATATATTGCAAAAAGTGTGGAAACTAATATTCGCGACCTGGAAAGTATGTATAGTAAGGTTATCGCGATGGCGGACGTGAAGTGTATTTCTCCACTAATGGTAATTAATGAGGGGATGGTGGGAGTAGTCGGCAATACGACGCGCTCGAAAGTATTTTCACCAAGCACGGTGATTGAAACGGTGGCGAATTTCTTTAATATTTCTCCAGAAGAAATCTGTGGTCGCAGCCGGGTGGCACATATAAAAACCGCGAGACAGATTGCGATGTTTATTATGTCGCGTGATTTACACATGAGCACAACAAAAAT
>JABZKE010000132.1 GCA_015257445.1 Nanosynbacter sp.
CCAGAAATCTTAAAATTGATGCCAAATATCAAGCTGACGATTTTGATTGGGCAATATGCGATGAAGTATTATCTCGGGGCGGCAGAAAAAGCGAATTTGACCGAGACGGTACGCGCCTTCCAAGATTACCTACCCGAATTTTTCCCAATCGTTCACCCCAGCCCACTAAATTTCCGCTGGCAGGCGAAGAATCCTTGGTTCGAGGAAGAAGTAGTACCGGTATTACGGGAGCGAGTAAGGGAGATTTTAAAATAGACTTAGTTAAAAATAGACCTTGTATACAGGTCTATTTTTATGCTTTATTCTAAGGGGTTTTTACCGTAAAGTAACCAGGCTTACCGGCGGCCGGATTATCAATGCGCGCATATTCACCATCCACATGATTTACATCGTACGCAGTGCCAGCACCACCAATCAATTGGAAGTTCCCCTTCAGCATATCGGTAGTTGATGCGCCACTATTTACAATGAAATTTTCACCAACATAGATAGTCTTAGTTTTGGACATTACATTAAACATCTTGTCAAAATTGGTGACTTGACGTGTATTAAAGGAAGAAATATCTAGATTAAGCCCCGCGCCATACCATCCTGCATACTGGAACATACCGCTCATATTAGTTACCTTGGAGGTATCGAAGCTAGAGAGATTCAGATCTTTAAGACGAGATGTGTAATAGAACATATTAGACATATCAGTGACTTTTCTGGTATCAAAATTGGAAAGGTCTATCTTGTAATTAGAACAATAGTAGAACATGCCATTCATAGATGTCACGTTACCGGTGTTTAATTGTGAGAGAATCCCACGAAGATCATCGTCAGTTCCACCGTAACCATTAAACATTTCATCCATATTAATAATCTGAGATAGATCGATACCAGTAAAATCAATGTTTCTAGCGCTAGCACTACGGAACATACCCTTAAAACTCTTGAGCGGTTTTTCAAAAGTAAAGTTTGCAAATGAAATATCTCTTACACTAGCGCCTTTAAAGAAGTCTTCCATCGAGTCGCCCTTAAGTATCACTTTAGCCGGCCAGATGATTTTAGCTGGACCATTACCGCCCCTACCAACCCCATCCAGCCACTGCTTAGGGCCACCATAAAAGACCAATTTATCTACTCCCGATAAATCAATCTCATTAAAAGAGCCCAGGCCCCAGAATAAGTATTCTAATTCCCAGAAATTAACACTGGTGGCTTCACTATACCAGAATAACGTCTTATTTGCCTTATCTATCCAGCAATCAATAGCAACATCGGAAATGGATGGTTGAAGAGATATGGCACTATCTGTGTTTTGGCAAGCAAAAACTTGTTCAGTAGAGGCCGGCTTCACATTAGAACGCTTGAAAATAGTAGGGCGATCTTGACTGTTTAGGTTTTCGATTTTAGACTTTAAAAGTCTGGAAAATTCTTGACCGCGCATAAAAACCGCAGAGTTTGGTTCGTAGCGTGAAATGGCTGTAAAATCTAAAGTAGTGGAATATTCACCAGCAGGGATTGTATTTGAAACTTTTACATAGGCGTCGACGGTAAAACTTCTCGATTTATCATATCTATTTAACTCTGAAACCTTACGCATTTCACCAAGTTTCGGGAGTGGCATATAACCTGGAAGCTGTTGCTTGCCGTTATTATCGGTATATGAAGAGCTAATTGCCCAATGGTTTACTGGAAGTTTTTCAATTCCTTGAGAAACAGTCATCAGCATCGGCTGTTCAATGGATGCAATTTTATAGACCTGATCGCCGGCGTTCATAATTAAATCCGGTCCAGTGTGAGTAGACATATACATATCCGCTCCAAGTCCAGAAGAAGTCTCAAATCTCGGGAAAAATCTGAATGTTTTAATTACTTGTCGGTTAGT
>JABZKE010000133.1 GCA_015257445.1 Nanosynbacter sp.
GACCACAAAAATCAGTGGTAACACTAAAAATCTCCTTGCCGCTTGGATTGATAATTGCCATAGATCCTCTCTTTCTCGCAAAGACAGTAACAGGTGCGTGCTGGTTTACCGGTCAACACACCACACATCCATCACCGTCTGCGGGTTATATTCGCGTATTTTATTATATCACAGCGGTGTGCGCTTTATAGGCTTTATAGAAAGCCAAAACTAGACACAATCCACTCTGAAAATCAATTTCCCTTGATGAACGGCAGCTCACCATACAATACACGTTACATTTGCTCCTATAGCGCCTGGTCTAACCGTTTAACTCTGTTTGCTGCTTCGTATTTCCTACAAATCAGCCAGCTCTTTAGAGTCCGGATCTTCGCCACGCAATACGGCGTGAACACGCTTATCGGCCTTATAGGTTGCCGGAATCTCTCCTAGTGCTTTTAGGACATTCTCTGGGCTTGACGGCCTATACGGCGAGACGGGGGGAACAATGACTATATCCCTTGTCTCGGGGTGCGCCAATATCCGAATAGCGACATCAGTAGCGGCTCGAAGATAGTGTGGTGAATCTGTAATGATGCTGATAGGGTGTTCTTTATTGCGCTCTAGGACACCTAGATCTAGCAGTTCTTTGATCTGACTATCACTCGTTGGCCGTGGAACACCGCGCTTTCTCGGCACCGCAGCAGCATTTAGCAATGTTGCACGAGTTCCATCGAGCAAGTGATACGTTACTAAGACATTTTCTCGATCCGGAACACCCGGTATACTTGGCTGGTTGTCGCTAGGTGCAGTCTCCTCAACACCATTCTCCCAGTCAATTAAGCCATGCCTATCAAAGTAAGCCTCAAGACCCAGCCGTCCAATTGCCATCTCCGTAGCGAATGCCTCACCCCAACTACCAGCCTCAACCTTTTTGCGTAGCTCATCCCGCAGCCAAGGTGATTTTTCCTTGAGCTTGTCCATGTCAACACCATCAAGTGATCTCGATACTGCCGCCAAAATGGCATCAGGATCTTTTTCGGTTGGTATACCATTCCAGCGCTGGCGCTGTCCAACTAGTAAATACGTGTCCTGAACGGCGATATCTCGTGGATTTTTACCTCGCGCAGCCTGTAGACGTTTTGGCATCTCTCCTGCTGATCCACCTAGAACAATACTACTACCATACTCTACGGTACTATCGGCCGGATTTGACTCTAGAAAACGCATATCACCATAGTGTAGCTGTTCAGCCAACGGTCGCAACCTAGAATAGTTTTCCTCATTAACCCGTACCTTACCGTCGCCACCTTCCATAGTGCCATGCTGGACACCCATAAAGCGCGCCCACATGAAATCTCGCGAACCTGGCGCTAACTCACCACCACTTTCAACATCACTAGCAACTGCCTGCGCGGCTTCAGCAAATTGCCGGTTAGAACGATCTGTTGCGATAACGCCTAAGATTTTGATTATAGACTGCCGATTTTCTTCATCAAGAAATTCTCTTTCCGGCACCCAGAGTGGCTTATTAGGGAGTGTAGGTTCTTTATTCATAATAGTAAATTATAGCATAAAAATCATAATAATTCAACCCCCATTAACTCATGTAGCACACCACTCCTATCCCCGCCCACGATTATACCGTATGAGTATAGTGCTATAATTGAGTCATGTCACTACAATTGAAGTCGTCAACAAAACGGCGAAAAAATTACATTCTGCCGATAATCGCAATCTTAATGATTCTTGGCGGAGTTTATTTGCTTGTCCTCATCAGTACGCCCCTTATTTTGTCGCAAAACCTCAACCCAAAAGATAACCACACCACTCAACTCATCACTAAAACTGAGAATAAAATTACCGAAAATCGACTTTATATACCGAAAA
>JABZKE010000134.1 GCA_015257445.1 Nanosynbacter sp.
GGTTATTAGTTAGTTTTATCGTAACGGGTTGGGTTGGTGGAAATTAGACTGGTTTCGGTATCAGAAGCGACGATTTGGATATGGACGTGATTTTGACCAGCAAAGAAAAGACCGTGACCGATTGGAAAACTCGATAGACGCTTTCTTTCCTCTTCAGTAAGTTTGAAAACATCAGACAAAACATCAACGGCGGCAGCGGATTGTTTTAAGAGGAGCTGCATGGAAGAGTTCATGACGATGGCACGACCCATTTTATTACTCATAAAATCTTCGACGTCCTGAGTAATAGTAGTGAGACCGAGATAATATTTACGAGCACGCTTAGCGAGGGAGAAAAGGAAGTTCGCCGAGTCATCATATTTCATGAGTTGCCAAGCCTCATCCACGATGAGAATACGGCGTTTTTGTTTGGCACGCACAATATTCCAGATGTGATTGAGTACGATATACATGGCAACTGGACGAAGTTCATCTTCGAGGTCACGAATATTGAAGACGACCATTTGGTTATTAATATCAATATTGGATTGCTGAGAAAAAATACCCGCAAAAGTACCAGTGGCGTATTTACGAAGACGTTGGGCGAGTTGTGGGCCGGAACCTCCCATATGAGCGAGGGTGTCATAGAGATTAATAATGGTAGGTGGAGTGGATTGATGAGTGAGCGGATCGGAAGTAATGCCGGCACGAGCGTAAGTATCGATAAGAGCCTGATCGAGGTCAGCTTCCTCATTAGCGGAAAGTGAAGAAATTGGCTGACCGTTCGGACCGATTTGAGTACCACCGAGCATGAGACGGAAAAGACCATGCAAAGTAACGAGGTTAGCGCGTAAAGCGTCAGAAGCATCTTCGGAATCGATGACTTTTGGTAAGTCGAAAGGATTGATACGGACATCAGAATTAAGAGAGAGACGCACATAAGATCCGCCGACAGCGTCACTAAGTTTTTGATATTCGTTTTCTGGGTCGATAATAACAATTTCGGTACCCATCATCATGGAGCGAATAGCTTCAAGCTTCACAGCAAAAGATTTACCAGCACCAGATTTAGCAAAGACCACGAGGTTGGCATTTTCAAGAGTAAAACGGTCAAAAATGACTAAACCTTGGTTATGCATATTGACACCATAAAGAATGCCGCGTTCCTGAGTGAGGTCGGCAGAAGTGAATGGGAAGGAAGTCGAGATGGCGCTGGTGTTCATATTGCGGCGAATTTGGAGTTGGTCGGTGGCCATCGGCATAGTGGTATTCATTCCCTGCTCTTGCTGAGAAGTGGCAACCTTGGAGAAAATCATTAATTGACCGAACATGGTTTCGATTTTGTGCTGCACATAATTTAATTCGTCGAGTGAATCAGCCCAAAGCGTAACGTAAAGACCGAAACGGAAGAATTTTTCATAACCAAGTTGTAATTGATCGCGAAGCTCTTCGGCGTCCTGGATGGCGGCATCGGTTTCTGGGTTACGAATGCGGCCCTTTTCGGCATTAAGCGAAATATCGGCTTCCAGCTGAGTAACTTTTTTACGTAAGTTTTTCATCACGACGGTAGTATCGACCGGATAAATATAGATAGAAATATCGAGCACTTCATCGATGTTAATGAGAGGACTGAGCCAGCCGGTACTGAGAGTACGAGGGTAGCCATAAACATAAATAGTGCGACCATATTTGGTGCCGAGACGAAAATGATCGGATTGAATTTCAATAGAAGATGGAGAAATTAAATCGCGAAGGGTGGTAATACCCTGCTCAAACGCGCGTTGAATTTCTGCTTCTTCCATCGATTGTTTTTTAGCGGCGATTTCGGCAGCGGTAAGTTTTTTAGCCATGTGTTTCCTCTATTATGTTTATAAAATTATTTAAAA
>JABZKE010000135.1 GCA_015257445.1 Nanosynbacter sp.
CGGTAAGTTTTTTAGCCATGTGTTTCCTCTATTATGTTTATAAAATTATTTAAAAATTATCTTGCTTGATTCCCTGGGTAATTGGTGGGATTAGCTGAAGTTTGATTGATTGGGGCTTGGTTTTGGGATAATGCGTGGCCTGGAGCTTGCATTGGGTTTTGCATCGGAGCTGGATTTTGGATTGGACCGGGATTTTGCATTGGCGCTGGATTCATTGCAGAATTAAATTGCCTTGGCGCTTCTGGGTTTGGCCTTGGGTTTTGGTCGTATGGACTAGGGGTTTTCTTGGTATAAATGGTACCAATTTTATTAAAATCAATAAACGGTTCACGGACGGCGGTGTCAGGGTTATTAAAGTTATAGAAGAGTTCAGAAAGTTCTTTAGTATTAAGGCGAACGGCATTGACGCCGATACTGAAGAGACCACTAACAATGGTTTCGACACGCTTATCGATTTCGGCGGTAGCTTTGTCGTAGGTATTGCGATCGATTTTAGTGATGAGATTGGTGTCGTTACCACCGAAGAAGCTACTGAAGATATTTTTAGTTTGAGTGCTGGCTTTTTCAAGATCATTATTGATAAAATATGGCACCACGATAAAGAAAGACTTATCCATAATGTTGGCTTCTTGAGAAAGTAGGTCGATGAAGTTGATATAGTCATCCATCAAAACACCGAGCAGCATATTGTCATTGTTTTTACGAATTTCGGTAAGCTTTTCGATATATGGCGCAATATCGATACGCTGGGAGCGAATAAGAATCTGGGTGGTGAAATTGAGAGAGTTAATAAAACCTTTATAGGAATACTCGACACCTTCACGTTCTGGTTCGGACATGAGGTCGAAGTTGATGGATTTACAGGCGACCACAGCGCGGAAGGAGCCATCTTTCATAATAATTAAACCATCACGAAGTTCGGAAAAAAGTAGTGTAGATTGAGTGGAAGAAGGGTCGACAATTTGACGTGGAGCAGCGGCAGTAGCTTGAGGTGATTGTGGGATGAATTGACTCATAGAACCCATAGTTTGGGGATTCATCATTTGAGGATTATTAGCCTGTGGATAGCCTGGCATGGTTCCCTGATTCATTTGGGGATTAGTTTGGTTTTGGTTAAAATTATTTTGATTCATAGGCGCCTTTAATTTTGAATAAATGGATTTTGGTTAATATTGGGGTTGTTTGTCGGTGGCTGAGTAAAATTCGGAGTATAAGGAGTTTGGGTGACGAAAGTTTGGGGAGCTAAATTTGGCGCAAGGTTTTCGCGGTAACGATTGGCTTCCTTACTAATGGTATTAATAGAAAAATTCTGATTATTGGCAAGGTTTTGATAATTAGAATTTAGAATTGATTGATTACGATTGGTGAGAGTGTTAGCGCTTTGAATTGAAGGATTTTGAATGGTTTGATTTGGTATAGTTTGATTTTGAACAAAAGGATTCTGTGTGGTTTGATTTTGACTGAAGGGATTAGAACCGAGGGTGGCTTGATGTGAAGAAATCGTGGCGGGACCCACGGCGTTTTCGGTGTTATTAATAGCGGCTTTCATTTGATTGATAATTTCAGCATGACGAGCGACTTTTTCTTTTTGCATAAGATTAATTAGATTTTGATTTTGGCTATCATCCATAAAATCATTGACATCTTCAGTGTCAGCGATAAAATTCTCGGTAAAATTACCATTATGATTACCACGAATAGCATAACCTTCGGAATCGACAAGGTTAGAAAGAAAACTCAGACGATGACTGGCTTCTTCCTCACTGATATCGCGAGTGCGAGATTTTTCGACAATTTTAGGCGCAGTGATTTGGATGGTGGTTTCACCTTGGCCAGGACGCCAGAAGCGCTTGTTGG
>JABZKE010000136.1 GCA_015257445.1 Nanosynbacter sp.
AGGCTCCATCTGAAGAGATTGATACTTCATCCGAAGAGTCCGACAATTCACTTGAGAAAACTGACCTCGCTCCTGTTCCGGCCGACACTTCTTCTGATACACTAAACGTGCCAAATCTGGAAAAATAGATCTCGCGCCAAATTTCTCATAAAAATAGTTCCAGCTAGGAACTATTTTTCTCGATAACTTTCCACTTTAACGATTTTTTAATGCCAGGCGAATCTGATCCTCCACCGGTAAATCCGCATCAATTTCTTTGAGTGCTTCGGTGGCTTCTTTCAGGTTAAATCCTAGTGCCATCAGGGCATCGAGCGCTTCATTATTTTCTGGCTTCTTCGTCTGAATCTCTGCGCCTGTGTAATGACTTGGCAAACCCACCTTGTCTTTTAGATCCACGATTACACGCTCCGCCGACTTTTTACCCACTCCACTTGCCTTACTGATAAAACCGCTATCCGCGTTGGCGATGGCATTACGTACTTCTTCTGGCGTCCCCAGAGAGAGAATCGCCATACCAGCCTTCGGGCCAATCCCTTTCACGGAAATTAGCATTTCAAAAATTTTCTTGGCCATCAAAGTTGTAAACCCATAGAGGTCCTCCGAGGTCTCACGTACTGCGTGATAAGTGTAGAACTTCTTGGTTTCACCTACATTAATTTCTTCAAAATCAATTGCCGAAAGATTCACTTCGTAACCCACGCCATGCACATCTACAATAATCTGCCCGGTGAATTTTTCCGCAATCGTACCTTCTACGTGTGCTATCATGTAACTATTTTACCATAAGAAAAAACGGCTCATCGCCGTTCCATAATTTCATTTGGTAGTACCGACTGGGATTGAACCAGTGACCTTAGGCTTATGAGTCCTACGCTCTAACCAGCTGAGCTACGGTACCACGGTTTGGCGGAAGGGACAGGATTCGAACCTGCGAAGCGTTAACTTGCCGGTTTTCAAGACCGGTGCCATCAACCACTCGGCCACCCTTCCACTTACTATCATAACAGAAAATATCCTCCCCGTAAAGTGAAAAATTATCCCAAGAAGATAGATTAGGCTGCGTTGGTGAAGACGTTAATTACGTCATCGAGATCATCTACGGCATCCATTAGTTTGTCGACCTTTTCCGCATCCGTCTCGTCAACTTCGACGGTATTGTTTGGTAGGTACTTTAATTCTGCTGAATCTACCGTAAGTCCTGCATCGATTAGGTTCTTGCGCACTTTCATCAAATCGGTTGGCTCGGTGATAATTTCGATACCATCTTCCTCTTCATTGGCATCTTCTGCGCCAGCATCTAGGGCAGTCATTAGCGCATCTTCACCCTTATCTTCGATGAAAATCACACCTTTGCGCGCAAATTGGAACATCACGGATCCAGGGTCAGCCATGCGGCCACCGTTCTTTGAAAGTGCATTGCGAACTTCTGGCATGGTACGATTCTTGTTATCGGTAGCAATTTCAATAATCAAACCAATACCGGCTGGTCCGTAGGCCTCATAGGTTTCTTCAATTAAAGCTGCTGCATTTTTATCAGCTGCACGCGCAATTGCACGTTCGATATTTGCCTTTGGCATGTTAGCCTTGCGAGCTTTTTCTAATACCATCGCAAGAGATGGATTCATCGTTGGGTCGGCGCCAGCACGCGCAGCAATCGCGATTTGGTTACCAATTTTGGTGAAGGCGGCACCACGTTTTGCGTCCACAATTGCTTTTTGACGCTTGGTAGTTGCCCATTTACTGTGTCCAGACATAAAACCCCTTATTTTTCCTAATAATAACTTTGTATTATTATAACATTTTTCCAAAAAAGCAAAAGGGGCGCAAATCTTGCGTCCCTTAAGTT
>JABZKE010000012.1 GCA_015257445.1 Nanosynbacter sp.
CGGCTTTGATCGCGGCCTTGATCTCACCGAGATGAAACAACGTTTCTTTAGCGCCAAAAATCTCAAGAAAATCATCCTAATTGGCGAAACCAAACGACGCCTTGCCGAAAACGAAGATCCCGAAAAATATTGTTTTGCCGAAACTCTCGAAGAAGCCGTCAACATTGCAAGGAAACTTGCCGAAGCCCAGACCGAACTCGTCGCCAGTAATTTCGATCTTTGCCTACCAATTTCCAAAAATTGTCCAAAAGAAGCCATCGTGCTGATGAGTCCAGGTGCCGCCAGTTTTGATATGTTCAAGAATTTTAGTGACCGCGGCGAGCAGTTCCAGGCCCTCGTAAAAAGTCTAAAATAACCATAACCATCTACCAAAATCTCTCATTTTTGATAAAATTAATGTAATGAACGAAAACGCTATTAGTTTTTCTAATTCGACCAATCAGCCTTCCTCTGGGAATCCAGTTTTTCGCTTTGTCAGTTACTATCTCGATCGCGCCTCTTTGACAGCTAGTTTCGTCTACCAGGGAATTGATAATATCTTCTTCACCGAAAAAATTCATTTTGCAAAAAAGGCCGACGCCGATAAAAAATATCGCTTCAATCCTAATGCCGATCCCGCCCTTGATCAGCTCCTCGACAGCGCAATGTTCCTGACCTTTATTTTGATTGGCACCAGCTATTATAAGACCCATCCGACTCCTGCAGTCAAACTCGATGTACCCATCGATGCCTTTCAGGCGCAATTCTTTAGCACAGTTTATCAAGAAGGGCTCAGCCAATACGCTTTCGAAAACCGCCTCACCCGTGCCCATTTAGCTCATTTTCAGCCGACTCCTAATTATCAAGCCAAGCCAGCTGTAAAATACAATGGTCAGGGTAACCTCGCCCTACAATCTGGCGGCAAAGACAGTCTACTGGTTGCGAAATTACTTAAAGAAAAGAATATTCCATTTGAACCCTGGTATGTCACTAGCGACCCCAGCCTTTCACATCCTCACGTCATCGATACGCTAGGCGATTCTTTCACCCACATGAACGCCAGTATCGTTTACCGCGAGATTGATATTGCACATCTTCAAAAATCCCACGGCCTCAATGGCCACGTTCCAGTTACCTTCATCGTCGAAGCCCTCGCTTTGATTCAGGCTATCTTGAATAACCAAAATGTAGTTCTCACCAGTATCGGTCACGAAGGCGCCGAACCTCATGCTATGATTGGCGATCTCCCAGTCAATCATCAATGGTCCAAAACCTGGGATGCCGAACGCTTTTTTACCGAGTATGTGCGCCGCTATCTTTCACCAGAACTTCATGTCGGCTCAATCATTCGTCAATACACCGAATTAAAAATCGCTGAACTTTTTGTGCAAAAATGTTGGAAGGAATATGGTTACAGTTTCAGCTCCTGCAATGAAGCCAACTATAAACAAAAGAATCAAAATTCTACCCTCAAATGGTGCGGCAAATGTGCCAAATGCGCCAATTCTTATCTACTTTTCTGCCCCTTTGTTCCACCTCAGTATCTCCAATCTCTTTTCAATGACGAGGACCTCTTCAAAAAACCCGAACTCTTTGACACTTTTAAGGGTCTACTCGGGGTCGGCAATACCATGAAGCCTTTTGAATGTGTTGGCGAAGTCGACGAACTTCGCACCGCTTATCATCATCGCATGGCTTCTCCGCCAATTCTCATTGAAGATCTTAAGCAATTTAATCAAGAAAATAACGGCGGCCTCATCTCTGGTCTTTCGGAAGCCACCAAGCGTCTCGGCCTCGGCAATCTCTTGAAAAACACACTTTCTTCCCGTACTTCCAAAGCACTTTCAAATAATTCCAGCTATTGGCAGCCACTCTACGCCAACCTCCCATTTCCGGTGCCTGAAAGTAGGTTTGACTATAATCAAACCTACGAAAATCAACCTTTCTTCAAAGATTTTTTAAATAATTACGGAGCCGCAAATTAGCATGAAAATTTATACTCTAAGGCACGGCGAAACCGATGCGAACAAACAAGGCGTAAATGCCGGACTGCTCGACACCAATCTCAATACCACTGGCGTCAAACAAGCCCTTAAAATCAAACGTCAACTAAAGGGCGTGCAGTTTGATCGCTGCTACGCCTCGCCCCTGATGCGCACTAGCAAAACCGCTCAAATCGTCACCGGACACCTCGACCCTAAAGCTAGTCATATCGATCATCAGAATCTCTGCCACATTCAATACGACCGTCGCCTTGTCGAACGGGCTTTTGGTGTTTTCGAAGGAAAGGATAGTCAAAAATTACACAGCATTAGCTGGAAAGATCGCTTCAATAGTGAAAGATTTAACATGGAAAGTATTCATTCCATGTACCTGCGCGCAGAAGATTTTGTCAAAAATGAATTATTCAAAAATAACTCCGCAGATTCCACAATTTTAATCGTTTCTCACGGTGATTTTCTTCGCCTGATTGACTTTGTTTTGCGTGGCGGCACCGCCGAACAACTTTTTTACTCATTCCTTTACGACAATATTATCGACGAACCTTACCCAAACTGCGCCTTGCATTATTACGAAGTCTAATTTCGAAATTACTCATAATTTCGAAATTACATCCTACTTTCTAGAATCCAGGTCATGACCAAAGCATCCCATTAGCACCAATTTTATTGTGAAAAATCATTTTTCGTGCTAAAATATAACAGATTGGATCGTCGCCAAGCGGTAAGGCACTGGGTTTTGGTCCCAGCATTCGCAGGTTCGAATCCTGCCGATCCAGCCACAAAAATTATGTTCCCTAAATCGCAAGATTTAGGGATTTTTCTTTCATTAAATATTACCCACATCAGAATATCATTTTTACGTCCACAATAACTTAAATATCCTTATAACAGACCAACGTGAAGTCAATATTATTTTCAAAATATAGACACCCACCATCTTCAAGATTAATACCGAGGTGCGTGATAAAAAAATCTTGATTATAATTAAATCCCCCATCAATAAAGCCACCATGTTTAAGAATTTTATTCACATCATCATCCTTTTTGACATAAAAATCTTTTATTTTCTTACCAACAATATTTGAGAATATACTAGCAACGGATACGTCACCTTCTTTATACTCTGCTTCTTTCTCTATATCAAAATCCGGGTTTATATGTACAGAAACATGAGAAGCCGAACTAAAATCAAAACCAATACGCCTCCCGTCATCCAACGTTAATAAAGTTAACATATCAATCTCTGCATCCTTATACCAGGTTTCATATTTTCCCGTTTCAGTATCGAGTCTATCCTTTTTTATGGAACCAAAAACATAGCTAGGAGATTCAATTTTAGTAATAATTCTCCCATTCAACTTTAAATTAGATAATATTTTTTCTAATTCTGCCGGCAAATATGTATCGTAAACCACCATAAAAATATTATAATATCTTTTCAATAAAATATCCGCCACCACTAACTATTAGCATCAATTCCATAAACAATACATTAACTATTATTTAGCTACATAAAAAAATCCCCCTAGACTATAGAGTCTAGGGGGAAATAATTTCAACTTGGCTGGAGATGAGGGATTCGAACCCCCGAATGGTGGGACCAGAACCCACTGCCTTACCACTTGGCGAATCTCCAATGTGTTTTTTATTATACCACATTTCCCCATCTCCTGTCACTTTATCAGTTATAATATCTATATGAATAACCTCGAAAAACGCCTCACTCTCTTGCAAGAGGGAATTGATGATACCTGGGCCAAACTGAATCTCGATGAAAAATTTGCTAGACTCGCCCATCTTCAAGAAGAATCCGCTAAGCCTGAACTCTGGAATAATCTTGCTCGTGCTAAATCCGTAAATACCGAACTCAAGAAACTCGAAAGCGAACTCAGTACTTGGCAAATCCTTAAATCCCAAGTGAATGACCTACACGAATTAATCGAACTTTCCGCCGAAGACCTTGCCGAGGAAATCGAGGCCCAACTTACCGCCCATGAAGAAACTTACGCCGAACTTAAAAAATCTTTGCGTTTCACTGACCCACTTGATCAAAAAGATGCCATTATCCGCATTACCGCTGGTGCTGGTGGCACTGAAGCTATGGACTGGGCTGGTATTTTAGAGCGCATGTATCTAAGGTTTTTCGAAAAACATGGTTACGAGATCGAGCTCATCGAACGTAGTACAGGTGAAGAAGCTGGCATCAAGACCGCCGTTTACGAGGTTTATGGCCCCGAAATGTATGGTCATCTTAAATCTGAGCATGGCGTACATCGCCTAGTTCGTCTTTCTCCTTTTAACGCTGATAATCTGCGTCAAACCTCTTTTTCACTGGTCGAAGTTCTACCAATTCTCGATAGCGAAGATGACCTTAAAATCGATGAAAAAGACCTCCGTATCGACACTTATCACGCCGGTGGTCATGGTGGACAATCTGTAAACACCACCAATTCCGCTATTCGCATCACCCATCTACCGACTAATACCGTGGTCGCTATTCAAAACGAGCGTTCCCAATTGCAAAATCGCGAAAAAGCCATGGAAATTCTTCGCGGTAAACTGCTCAAAATGCAGCAAGACCAGCAAGCTGAATCTATTAATCAATTACGTGCCGGTGAATCCGCCAGTTGGGGTCAGCAAATTCGTAACTACGTCATGCAACCCTATAAACTCGTCAAAGATACCCGCACCAAATACGAAGAAACTGATGTGGATTCCGTACTTGACGGCAAAATCGATAATTTTATCGACGCCTATCTCGAGTCTCTAGTCGGTAGTAATAACTAAACGCTTTCTCTCTGTCTTTTCCATTTTCTTACTGTTTATGGTAATATAAGAGTATGATATTGTTCGATCATGTCACCAAGCGCTACGGTAAAGGTACCCGCGCTGTTCTCGATGATATTTCCTTGCATATTAGTGCCAATGAATTTGTTTTTCTAGTCGGTAAATCCGGTGCCGGTAAGTCTACTTTACTCAAGATGATTACCAAGGAATCCACTCCAGACTCCGGCAAAATTATCATCGGTGGCATCGATCTTGATTATGTTAAACGTCGTCATATTCCAGACTACCGTCGTCGTATTGGTGTAGTTTTCCAGGATTATAAACTGCTTCCATCGCGTACAGTTTTTGAAAACGTCGCTTTCGCGCTCGAAATTGCAGGAATGTCGAATCATGAAATTGAAAATACCGTACCGAAAGTACTTGACCTCGTCGGTCTCTCTGATAAGGCTAACCGTTTTCCAGCCGACCTCTCTGGTGGGGAAAGACAACGTGTCTCAATTGCGCGTTCTGTCGCTCGTCAACCAAAAATTCTCATTGCCGATGAGCCTACTGGCAACCTCGATGTTTTGACTTCTAAAGAAATTATTGATTTATTACAGAAAATTAATAATTACGGTACCACTATTTTAGTTACCACCCACGATGCCAATATCGTCAATCTCTTAAAGAAGCGCGTCATCACTATGCGTGATGGTAAGATTATTTCCGACCAAAAAGAGCACGGTATTTATCGTCTCGACACCGATAACGACGGTATTTCCGACTTACCACAACCAGGCCACATGCGCCCAACCTCTTATCTTTATAAAACCGCTGAAGCCGAACTCCGTCGTGAAGCTACTCCTCGTCGTGAGAATATCCCACACCGCGAGGTCGCCACTCGTCGCGAAGCTACCGATTCCTACGAAGATGCCACTCGCCGCGAAACTACCATCCGCCAAGAAACTGACCTTCATCGCGGAATCGACACCAGAAATAATCCTCGTCCTGATTCGAATAAACGCTCGCGCAATCACCGTTTAATTCAATAAGGAAGCCTATGAAACAAAAAAATGAAACCATCAGAAAACTCAAAACCATGCAAAAAAATAGTCGCGGGCATCTCCTTCGCACCAATCTTCGCATTATGAAATACGGCATCATTGGTTATGGCCGCAACATTTGGCTCTCCATTACCTCCACTTTCGTTATGACCCTCACTTTGACTCTGCTTTTTGCCACCGCCGCCGCTAGTCTTGTACTCTCCTCCACTGCCGACAAGATGCGTGAAAAGGTCGATATTACTATTTATTTTAAACCTAACACCGAAATCATTACGCTTGAAAAAATCAAGAAAAAATTCTCCGCCGACTCTAATATCCGTCAAATTTCCTACACTACCACCGAGGAGGAATTCAATAAATTCGTCGAGGAAACTAAGAAAAATAACGAAAACAACCTCCTTTCTACTCTCGACGATCCAGACATGAAAGAGCTTATGCTATCCTCCATGCCTTCCGCGCTTCGCATCAAAGTCTACGATACAAATAAGCTTAATACCATTAAAGAAATCGTTAATACCGATTCGGAAGTTCATGAAAATCTCGATCCAAAGAAGGAACCGACCTACGACACTAATGACACCGCCATCGAAACCATCACTTCTTGGTCCAACATTGCCAAAACTGGTGGTCTCGCCATCTCTCTCATCCTCTTGGTTATCTCTGTTCTAGTCATTTTCAACACCATTCGCATGGCTATTTACTCTCGTAGCGAAGAAATCTACATGGAGAAACTAGTTGGCGCCGATAATCATTTCATACGTGGACCATTTCTTATCGAGGCGATCATGTCTGGCTTCTTTGCCGGTATCTTATCAACCATTATCGGTTTCTTCCTCTTCCGCCTCATCGCCCCGAAACTCAGTGGCTATGATATAGACGTCACCCTGGTTTCTAATTTCGTAAATTCGCCAAGTATCTTTCTGATTGGACTAGCCCTCACCCTACTTGGTATCTTCATCGCCTTCCTATCATCTTCCATTGCTGTCCGTAAATATCTCAAGCGACTCTAAATATTCTGTTTAGCTTAAAACCCCACTCATACCATTCCGCCCTGCTTAAATTATCAACTAGCATCATTCCGCTCTACTTAAAATTTCACTCATACCATTCCGCTCTGCTTAAAATAAGCAGAGCTTTTTCTTCCACCAAGTCAAAATAAGCATTGCCTTTTCATATTATTCTGTGCTAAAATATAGCAAAAGTATCGTAAGATGCCAAAATAACAAATTAAATTATAGTGGAGTATAGTTTAATGAGCAAAATAAAAAACAATTTTAAGATTCGAAGAAGCACAAGAAATTATCGTAAAGTCAAAACCATGAAAAAAGGCCGTACTCTTATTTTTACCCTAATTTTTGCGCTCATTTTAGGCTCTATTCCGTTCATTCAAAAGAACGACCCTAATGTTTCAGCAGTAGAGAATGAGGCCTATTGTACTAGCGCCGCTTGTCGCACCGCCAAAAAAGCTGAAGTTGAAGCAGCCGAAAAAGCCAACCAAGCCGCCAAAGCTGCTGTCACTCTCGAAGGCGAAGTCGAACGTATGCAACAGGAAATCATCGTTTACGAAGCACGTATAAAGGCGAACGAAGCTGAGGCAAGTGACCTCAAAATCAAGATTGAAGATACTACTAAAAAACTCAAACTTCAACGTGCAGCTCTTGCAAATATGCTAGTTAATATTCACCTTGAAGGTGAAACTGACGCTATTATGGTACTAGCTAGCAGTAGCTCACTTTCAGATTTTGCCGAAAAGAAATCTCGCATTGACACCGCTAAAGACCAGGTGAATTCCTCAGCTCAAAATGTAAAGACCATGAAAGACGATCTCGAAAAGCAAAAGACTGAAATTGACCGCATTATTTTAGACCAACAAATCCAGCGCAAGGCTATCGAAGATAAAAAAGCTGAGCAACAGGAATTAATTTTAAAGTATAAAGATAATGCCGCTTCCTTCGCTGCAGAAGCTGCCGCTTCCAGGGAAGAAAAGATTAAGTTAATTAATAAAGAGTATCAGGAATATCTCTCCCGCGCTTCCACTAGTGCTGGATTCGGTACCAAAGCTGACGGTTTTAACAGTTACGGGGCATTTGTCGGCAATTACGGATATTCTTGCCCTCGTGACAATATTGCTGGCGTTCTAGACTCTTACTACATTTGCCAATGTACTAGCTACGCCGCTTACAAGGCTGTCGAATACTATGGCCGCAACATTCGTATTACCGGTTGGGGTAACGCTTATAGCTGGGCCGCTGCCGCTCGCGCCCGTGGCTACCGTGTTGACCGCGTACCTGCTGCCCACACTATCGCTCAAACCACTAGTGGTCAATTCGGTCACGTAGCCTGGGTTGAATCTGTTAATGCTGATGGCACTATTACGGTCTCTGAATATAACAACCCATACTCATCTAAATCTGGTCAATGGGGCGACTTCGGCGTCCGTACTCGCGTCAGCCCAAATCAATTCACCAGCTATATCCATTTCGACTAAATCATTACCCTTATAAATACCGCAAGCCAGCGGTATTTTTTTGACCTAAAAACCGCCACTTAGTCTTATTGATTATGCTATAATTAAATAATGAAAACAGAGTGGAAACCACGAAAAATCAATCTTAGCACTTCAATTATCACCTCATTTATTTTCCTCGTTGCAGGATTTTTTGTTGGTTCTAATTGGCAATTTATTCTTACAAATTTTTCTCCTTACATTGGCTTCCGCAAAAACGAACAAGCGAATTGGGATTCTCTTAACGAACTCTACACCGAGTTAAAATCCTTCTACGATGGTGAAGTCACGGAAGATAACGCCCTCACTGGAGCCAAGCGTGGTATTGCCGCTGCACTTGATGATCCCTACACTACTTATCTTACCGCCAAAGAGGGAGACGAATTCTTATCTGACCTCAATGGTGAAATTAATGAAGCCGGAGTTGGCATGGAGCTAACTTTTCGCAACAATCACACGGTGGTAGTACGCACACTTCCAGACAATCCTGCTCGTAAGGCAGGCATTAAACCAGGTGATCGTATCGTAAAAATTAATGACGAAAACGTAGATGGTAAAACCACCGAAGATGTCGCCAAGAAACTCCGCGGCAAATCCGGTGATAAGGTTAAAGTTGAAGTACTCCGCGATACCGACACTCTGACTTTCGAAATGACTCGCGAAAAAATTAACAACGTCTCCGCCGACATTTCCTATAGTGATAAAACCGCCATTATCTCTGTTTACCGCTTCGCCGAAGATACTGGCTCCCTTGTACGTAAGCTCGCTGAGCAAGCTAAAGCCAAGCAGGTCGATAAAGTTATCCTTGACCTTCGCAATAATGGCGGTGGCTATGTCTCAGCCGCCGGCGAAATGCTCTCGCTTTGGCTTAACGGCGGCGATAAATACATGATTGAAAAATCTATCCACAACGACGACAAAACCGACTATGTCCCTCGTGGCAAAAATCCTATTTTTAAGGACACCAAGACCATCGTTCTAATTAATCGATCTACCGCTTCTGCCTCTGAAATTGTTGCTGGTGCACTGAAAGATTATCAAAAAGCCACTATTGTTGGTATAACTTCCTTCGGTAAGGGTGTCATGCAAACCATGCTCAATCTCAGTGATGGAGGCAAGCTTAAGGTAACCACCGCTCACTGGTACACACCGAATGGATCCTCAATCAATAAGACAGGCATCAAGCCAGATGTCGAAGTCGATCGTACAGTTCAGGATATCACCGAAGACAAAGACCCTCAACTCGATAAAGCCAAGTCACTCTAGCTTAAACCTTGTGGTTTTTCCTAAATTGTTTTAGAATAATATAATAATTAACTATGAAAGGATGTTATGATTAAAGTTATCACAAGTCCTACTTGCGGCTACTGCCACGCTCTTATTGATTGGTTAGAGCAAAAAAATCTTGAATATGTCGAACTTGATGCCAGCAATTTTCCAGGCATTTCTGCGGTTCCAATTACCATCATTACTGATGAATCCGACAAAAATCCTATTCAAGTTCTTGGTTTTGACCGCGAAGGC
>JABZKE010000137.1 GCA_015257445.1 Nanosynbacter sp.
CCTCTTCTGGTGCAGCTCTTAATTATGTATTATGTAATTTTTGCCGAGTATCGCGCTATGCCGAAAATCATCGTAGCCGCTGTGGCGTTTTCGCTAAATAGTGGCGCCTATATTTCAGAAATTATTCGTGGTGGGATCGAAAGTGTGTCAAATGGTCAAAAGGAGGCCGCCAGATCTCTCGGTCTTTCAGAATTTTACACTCAACTCTATATTGTAATGCCACAGGCGCTAAAAAATTCCTTGCCCAGTCTAATCGGTGAGGGTATTTCACTTTTTAAGGAGACTTCTATCGTGGGATGGATCGGTCTCGGTGACATTATGCGTGGCGCCGACGATATTCGTTCTCTCACTGCCACAGCTTTTGAATCTCTAGTAGCTGCTGCGATTATCTACCTGGTGATTACTCTAATCTTTACTAAAATTATGTCAAAAGTGGAAAAGAGGTTAGCCTAAATGTCGATCATTGTGAAGAAACTTGAAAAAAGTTTCGAAAATCAAAAAGTTCTCCGTGGTATTGATCTCGAAATCCAAGATGGCGAAACCGTAGTTTTGATTGGCTCTTCCGGTTCTGGGAAATCCACTTTCTTGCGCTGCTTAAACTTGCTAAATATTCCAGATAAGGGTCAAATATTTATCGATGGACAGGAGATTACAAATCCCAAAACCAATCTTAATAAACTTCGTGCTAAAGTTGGTATGGTTTTTCAAAGTTTTAATCTTTTTGAAAATCTTAATATCATAGAAAACATCAAGCTCGCTCCTAAAAAAGTCCTACATATTTCGAATAAACAGGCGGAAAAAGAGGCTATGGAGCTACTGAAACGTGTTGGCTTAGCAAATAAAGCTTATGATTATCCGAAGAATCTTTCGGGCGGTCAGAAACAGCGTGTCGCCATCGCTCGCGCCTTAGCTATGCATCCAGAGGTAATTTTGTTCGATGAGCCGACCTCTGCACTCGATCCGGAAATGGTAGGCGAAGTGCTCGAAGTGATTAAGGACCTCGCCAAAGATCACAGTCGCACTATGGTGATTGTCACCCATGAAATGAGTTTTGCCAGAGAAGTTGGCACCCGCCTAATCTTTCTTGATAAGGGGAAAATTATTGAAGATGGTGAGCCACATCAGGTCATGGATCATCCGACTACCGAACGCGCTGCCCGCTTCTTCCAAAATATAAAAAATTAAAGGTATATGCTAAAATAAATATATGACGCTCGTAATGAGACTTAAAAAGAAATTTTATTTTTTAGCTGCGAATTATTTTCGTTTTTTTGCCAATATCTCGCTTAGGCGCTGGAAACCTCGTGTAATTGCCATTACTGGTTCAGTTGGTAAGACTACCATGTTAAATTTAGTCGAATCTACTCTGAAAACCAAGGCACATTATTCCTTTAATGCTAATTCTGCCTTTGGCGTAGCCTTTGATATTGTTGATATGGACGGTGTGCGTGGTAGTAAGTGGCGCTGGCTCAGTCTAATTATCGGCGTACCATTCAAATCGCTTTTTTACACTCATCGTGAAAAGTTTTATATTGTCGAAATCGATGGTGAGCGTCCACACGAAGCCGAATTTCTTGCCAAATGGCTAAAACCAGAAGTCACGATTTGGGTTTCTCTAGGTCTTTCACATGCTGTGCAGTTCGAAAAACAGGTAGAGGCCGGCCTCTTTCCAAATCTTGAAAAAGCCATTACGCATGAATTCGCTACCTTGCCAGAGCATACTCAAAAATTGATTCTTATTGATAAGGATGTCGACTTAATGAATCGTGCGATCGATAAAATTGTCGCCAAAGGCAAGACTAAGGCCGAAGTTATTAAATGTAGTAAGA
>JABZKE010000138.1 GCA_015257445.1 Nanosynbacter sp.
TAATTGCGCCGCATCCATCAAGATTAACCCCTGAAAGCCTAAGCCCCTCAATTCTTTCACAATATCACTACGATCTTCTCCAGTCACATTACTCATTCCCGTCATCGCCACAATCTTAATTTTTGACTCCGCCCCCTCAGCCTTTGCACGTTCAAGATCCAGCTTCACCTCACGCACAAGATCTTCCGTAATTCGTATCTTTTCTCCATAACGTTCCGAAAAAGCCAAAAGATTACTATGATGAGATTCCAAATCTACCAAAATTTCTCCCTTATGACCCCCATCCTTGTCTAGCCACCCCTCAATTCCATTAGCTAGTAAATTTAGTCCCTCCGTCGCATTTTTCACAAAAACCACTTCTAGTGATTCACAACCTAAAAACTTAGCAGTTATCTCACGTGCTTGCCAAAGTTCCGCCGTCGCAAGCTCCGACAATTCATATACCCCGCGCAAAGGATTCGCATTTTTCTTTGTATAAAAATCTTGTTCAGCCAAAAGTCCAGCCATCATTCTTTGCATTGTCGCAGCATTATCTAGATACACGAAAGGCAAGGTTTCATCTAGCTCATTTTTCTCAAATATCTCAAATTCTTCTCTATACATTTCGCTTATCCTTAACTTTTTTATTCAATTCTTAGCCTATTTTTTACTCAAATTTAGCACCCATTTACAGTCTATTTCATTTATGCTTAAATCTTGTATTCATGCTACATATTCTGCATTTCTAACTTAATTAAGTTATTCATTTCCATCGCGTATTCTAGTGGCAAGGCCTTCGTAATTTCTTCCGAAAATCCTCGAATTAAAATCTCCTTCGCTTTTTCTTCACCAATTCCGCGTGTCGCAAGATAATATAAGATCTCTTCCGATAATTTTCCCACCGAAGCCTCGTGTGTCACTTCCGCTTCCCCTGATTTTACATCCACCATCGGTTCCGCATAAGACCGTGACTCACTATCTAAAATTAACGATTTGCAATCAATATAAGCTTTTACCCCCTTAACTCCCTTCCCTACCTTTGCCAGAGTTTTTGTCATACTCACACCCCCATTCTTCGCCACCGACTTACTACGAATTATTGCCGATGTATTATCCGCTAAACAAATCGCTTTCGCTCCAGAGTCCAAAATTTGTTCACCTGAAGCCAAACTCATCCCCAAGTATTCCATTTTCGCCCCCTCCCCCTTCAAAATCGTCGTCGGATACAACATCGTTACCTTTGAGCCAAAAGTCCCTGACACCCACTCCATTTCCCCGCTCGCTTCTACAAGCGCTCGCTTGGTATTTAAGTTGAACACATTTTTTGACCAACTTTCTACCGTCGAAAATCGCATTTTTGCCCCCTTTTTTACGAAAATCTCTACCGCCCCCACATGTAAATTATTTTTTTCATATTTTGGCGCTGAACAACCCTCAATAAAATGCAGTTCACTTCCCTCATCCACCACGATTAAGGTATGTTCAAATTGCCCAATTCCCGGCTCATTCATCCGATAATAACTCTGGATTGGTAGCTCCGCCGCCACTCCTTTAGGTATATAAATAAACGACCCACCACTAAACATTGCCGCGTGTAACCCCGCGAATTTATGGTCATCTTCCGGTATTAACCTCATAAAATGCGCCAAAAAGATTTCCCCTACCGGCGCCCCATATTTCACCAAATTTTCTTCCTGGCTCTTCTCCGTCGCCAAGATTGCTTCCTCTAGCGGCAAAAACACCACCCCAGACTGTGCTAATTTTTCTCGCATCCGGTGATAAACCACCTCCGAGTCAAACTGCGCACCCACGCCAGCCAGCCCCTCTTTTTCTGCCTCTGGAATTCCT
>JABZKE010000013.1 GCA_015257445.1 Nanosynbacter sp.
ATTTTTGAATTTTAAACCACTACTAAACTTAATAAAAACAAGGAGAATAAATGTTAATTTCTGAAAATGTCCCGATTAAAAATCTTGTCACCATGCGTATTGGTGGTCCAGCCAAATATGTCATCGAGATCAAGTCTAAAGATGAAATTCCAGAAGCCTATCAATTCGCCGCTGAAAAAAATCTTCCAGTCACTATCCTCGGTAATGGTGCTAATACTTTCGCCACCGATGAAGGCTACCAAGGTGTAATCTTGCTTGATCGTATTCTCGGCATCTCACAGCTCTCAGAGAAGGAAATCGAAGCCGCTTATGGCGCCGAGGTGAAAGCCGAGGCCGAAAAAGAAGGTTATGGTTATTTCCGCGCTAATGGTGGTGAAATTTGGGACTCTTTAGTTAACTTCACTGCCGCCCTTGGCTACTCTGGTATTGAAGCCATGGCTGGTATTCCAGGTACCGCTGGTGCTTCTCCAGTTCAGAATATCGGCGCTTATGGCCAGGAAGTCACGCAGGTGATCGTTTCTGCTGATGTCTATGATTTGAAGGAAAAAACTTTTAAAACCATCCTCGCTGAAGATATGCAGATGAGTTACCGCAAGTCCATCTTCAATTCTGGCGAAAGTGTGGGTCGTTACTTTATTTATTCCATTGTGATTCGTTTGAAAAAAGGTCAACTCAACCCACCATTCTACCGCTCCTTGCAAGCTTATGTGGACGAACATCAAGAGACTGATTTTTCGCCAACCAACATTGCTCGTATGGTTCGCGAAGTGAGAAATTCTAAGCTTCCTGATCCAGAAAAAATCGCTAGTGCTGGTAGTTTCTTCAAGAATATTTACCTCACTGATGAAGAAGCCGACGAGGCCGAGGCACGTGGTATCGAAGTTTGGCGCAATGCTAAAGAAGTCGGTCCAGATTCTCCAGAGAAACGCACTAATTTGGTCAACTCTGGTTGGCTTCTCGAACATGCCGGTCTTAAAGGCCAGGTCTTCCATGGCATGAAAATCAGTGATAAGGCCGCTCTAATTTTGATTAATGAATCTGCTGAAACTTATGCCGACCTTGCTGCTGCCCGTGCTGAAATCGCAAAAATTGTCTTCGATAAATTTGGCTTAAAGATTGAGCAAGAACCGGACGAAATTAAATAAGGAGTCCCATGGTTAAAGAATTAAACGGTCGTGAATTAGTCGGATTTATTAAGGAGCGCCAAGCTCATCAGGTAAAGGCTCTCCGCTCACGTAAAATCCGTCCGAAATTAGTCATTATTCGTGATTCAAATAATCCCGTCATCGAAAAATACGTCAGCCTGAAAAAAGCTTACGGGGAAGATATCGAGATTGAAGTAATTGACCAAGTAGTGAATCCTACCAAGGAAGCCATTCAATCTGCCATCGAATCTGCTAATCAAGATGCTTCCGTTTCTTCGGTGATTTTGCAGCTTCCTTTACAAAATCCGGAGTGGACCGAGGAGCTCGTCGCATTGATCGCTCCCAAAAAAGATGTCGATGGTTTGACTGGCAAAAGTCGTTTCGATAGTGCCACTGCTACCGCCATCAACTGGCTTCTCACTGGCTACGGTATTGAACTGAATAATAAATCTATCGCTATTGTCGGGCGCGGCCGCTTGGTCGGTGAACCACTCATTCGTATGTTCACGAATTCCAATCTTCGTGTATCGGTTTTTCATCGTGGCTCTGATTTTTCTGAACTTAAAAATCACGATGTCATTATCACCGCCACAGGTAATCCTCATCTCATTACTTCTGAAATGATTCGCGAAGGCGCCGTAATTGTCGATGCTGGTACCGCTAGTGAAGGTGGAGTGATTCTCGGTGACATTAACGATGAAATTCGCGCACGTACTGATATTTCCGCTATTACTCCAAAAATCGGTGGCGTAGGCCCACTCACTATTGGCGTACTATTCGAAAATGTTCTGGCCTCTGCTGCCGAAAATCAAACACATTAATTAAAAATTAAAAAGGGTGAGTCATGCAAGCAAAATCAAAGAAAAATTATACCGGTCCAGTCGTCCTCGTGGTGATGGATGGGGTCGGCATTCGTCAGGAAATCGAAGGTAATGCTGTATCGCTAGCCTACACAGAATTTTTGCATCAATTGGAGCAGAATTATCCGAAATTGGCCCTCCAAGCTTCTGGTGAAGCGGTGGGCATTTTGGCTGGTCAAATGGGGAATTCCGAAGTTGGACATAACGCCCTCGGTAGTGGCCAAATTATTAAGCAAGGTATCGCTAAAATCAACCAAGCTTTTACCACTGGAGAGATCTGGCAATCCAGCGCTTGGCAGGGGGCTATCGAAAATCTCAAAACCCACCAGTCCACCCTCCATTTTTCCGGAATTTTCTCTGATGGTGGCGTACATAGTGAGTTATCTCATCTTTTTGCCATGCTAAGACGTGCTGCCGAATCTGGTATCAAAACCATGCGTGTGCACGCGGTCTTCGATGGTCGTGATGTGGCTCCGCAGTCGGCTGAAAAATATCTCGCACAATTTAATCAAGCTGTCGCGGAGATCAAAAAAGAGTTCGACGTCGATATTCAAATTGCCTCTGGCGGTGGCCGTATGGTTTTCATTGCTGACCGTTATCAAACCGATTGGACTATAGTCGAACGTGGTTGGCAGGCCTTAGTCTATGGGCAGGCCGAGCACTATTTTAACTCTGCCGATGCGGCAATTCAGCATTTTCGTGAAACTGACCAGAGTCTGCAGGATCAATACCTTCCCGCTTTTGTCGTGGTGGATGAGGCGAAGCATCCGATTGGTCTAGTTCGACCACACGACAGTTTTGTCTATTTTGATTTTCGGGCCGACCGTGCACTTGAAATCGCCGAAGCTTTTTGTCTCAACGATTTTCAAGGTTTTAATCGTGGTACCGAGCAGAATCAGAAATTACCAGTCTATTTCGCCAGTCTTACCGAATATGATGTCGATCGCCATTTCCCAGAGCACACCTTAGTCGAGCCGGTCGAAATCAAACATACTCTGCATGAATATTTGGCAGCCAAAAATCTTACTCAGCTAGCCTGTTCCGAAACCGCCAAGTTCGGCCATATTACCTATTATTTTAACGGCAATAGTTATGAGCCGCTCGCTGGCGAAGAATTTCTCGAAATTAAATCCGATACGCGCCCTTATGACGAACGTCCTTGGATGAAATCCGCAGAAATTACCGACGCCGTGCTTGAAAAAATGTCTGAATTTGATTTTGTCCGAATTAATTTTGCCGGTGGCGATATGGTGGGGCATTTTGGTGAACTCGAGCCGACTGTGATTGCTATGGAAGCGATGGATCTACAACTTCAGCGTCTCGCCAAAAAGGTTGATGAGCTAGGCGGCATGATGTTGATTACCGCTGATCATGGTAACGCTGAGGAACTTTTTGATACCACCACCCATCAGGCTAAAACTTCCCATACTACTAATCTCGTCCCATGTTATTATTATGATAATACCGAGTTTAGCCAGCATTATCAGTTAAAAAAATTGCCTGACGCCGGCCTAACTAATATCGCGGCCACCGTTGCTGACCTCTTGATTAGCGAACATTCCGAGTATTGGCGCGACTCTTTGATTGAGCTAAAATAGCCACCAGAGGTTGCCACTGAGTAAAATATGGTATAATTCAGAAAAGGAGAAAAAATGCAGAAAATTACCAAAGCCATTATTCCTGTGGCCGGATGGGGTACCCGTCGTCTACCGATTACTAAAGTTATTGAAAAATCCATGTTACCAGTTGGCAACCGTCCACTTGTCGACTACTCTGTGCAAGAACTCATTGAAGCCGGCGTTACTGATATCTATATGGTAGTTAGCAATACTGAACCTTGCCAAGTTCGTGAATTCTACTCTGATAATATTGTACTAAATGATTATTTAATTTCTCGCGGTAAGGCTGATCGTGTGGCTCTCACCAAGACTCTTCCAGGGCACGTTAAAATTCATTACATCGCTCAAGATGCCAATAGTAAATATGGTACTGCCGTCCCTGTCGCTATGGCTGCCGAAGAATATAATCTTAACGAACCCGTGATTGTTTATATGGGTGATGACTTTATTTGGAATCCAGAGGGCGAATCTGCTGCCACTTCTCTGATTAATTCTCTTCAATCTGAAAACGACTCGGCTATTTTAGGTGTCGAAATCCCTAAGGAAAAAGTTGATAAATATGGTGTACTTGAAGTTCAAGACGGTAAACTTACGAATGTCGTCGAAAAACCATCGGTCGAAGAAGCTCCGTCTAACCTGATTAATGTCAGTAAGTATATTCTTTCTGCGGATCTCTTGCAAAAAATTGTCGCCTATGTCAATGAGCACGACTTTGGTCCAACTGACCAGGAATACATGATTACCGATCCAATCTATGACTATATTAAGCAAGGCCAGACCATGCGCGTCGCTTCCACCTCTGGTCAATATCTCGATGGTGGATCTGTTGAAGGCTGGGTGCACGCTAATAATGTTGTTTGTGGCGTCAAAGAAGCCTAAAATCTGAAAGATTTCTCTAAGTAAGACCCTTATCCAGGGGTCTTATTTTATTTTAAAAATATACCATCCATGATATAATATTTATGGTTTATTAGGAAAGGCTCTTATGAAACAAAAAACTTATCAAGAAGAAATCGGCGCTATCATTACCAATCTTCGCCGTGAAAAAGGTATCACTCAGGGCGAACTCGCGAAGATGATTGGTACCTCTCAGTCCGCCGTTCATCGCATCGAAAAGGGTGATCAAAATACTTCTCTTGAAATGATTAAGAAAATTTCCTCTGCACTCGGCCATCAAATTTTAGCCGTCAGTGACTCCTCTTTTCAGTCTTATCGTATTAATGGCGGCAAAACTCTCAGTGGTTCTATTACGATTAATTCTTCCAAAAATGCTGGTGTAGCCCTGCTTTGTGCTGCGCTTCTTAACCGTGGTCGCACTACACTTAAGAAACTTGCTCGCATCGAAGAAGTTTTTCGTATTATCGAAGTGCTTGAATCGATTGGCGTGAAGTGTCGCTGGGTCAATCGTCAAAAAGATTTGGAAATCACTCCTCCTCGCGAGCTCAAGCTTGAAGAAATGGATCTCGATGCCGCCCGCAAAACTCGCTCAGTCCTCATGTTAATGGGCCCACTCCTTCATTTTTACAAGGAATTTGCCTTGCCTTATGCTGGTGGTTGTTCTCTTGGCACTCGCACTGTCGAGCCACATCTTCGCGCTCTTTCAGTTTTTGGCCTCAATGTTGATGCCACTACCCATACTGGTTTTTACGAGGCTAAGGTGGATCAAAAAATTCTTCGTGACGAATCCGGTAAACGTATCGTGCTCATCGAACGTGGTGATACGGTGACAGAGAATATTCTCATGGCCGCTGCGCTTTATCCGGGGCAAACCACGATTGTGGGGGCTTCACCGAACTACATGGTGCAAGATGTTTGTTTCTTCCTTCAAGATCTCGGGGTTAAAATTGAGGGAATTGGCACTACTACACTTGTAGTGCGTGGCCAAAAGTGCATTGATAAGGATGTGGAATATTATCCTAGCGAAGACCCGATCGAGGCCATGTCTTTTTTGGCAGCTGGTTTGGTCACTAAATCCGAAATTACTATCACCCGTGCCCCGATTGAATTTCTCGAAATTGAGCTCGAGGTTTTGCGTTCCATGCATGCTAAAATTGAACGTTCTGAGGAGTACTTCTCTTATAATGGTCGCACTCGCCTAGTCGATTTGCATATCTTGAAATCTAATCTGGTGGCTCCGGCTGATAAAATTCATCCCATGCCTTTCCCAGGTCTCAATATCGATAATTTACCATTCTTCACCGTGATTGCCGCCATGGCTGAAGGCCGTACTCTGATTCATGACTGGGTTTTTGAGAATCGTGCGATTTATTCCACTTACCTTACGAATCTTAACGCCAAGGTAGAATTACTCGACGCGCACCGCTATTATGTTTCTGGTCCGACTAACTGGCGTGCTGCCGAGCTAGTTTCACCTCCAGCTCTTCGCCCAGCCGTAGTCCTACTTCTCGGTATGTTGGCCGCTCCTGGCGTCTCTATCTTACGCAATGTCTATTCGATTAATCGCGGTTACCAAGATTTTGCCCGTCGTCTTAATCATTTGGGCGCCGACGTTAAACCGTTGGTCGGCATCTAGACTCTGATGTCCAATCTTTGGTTGTCACTAGGCTCCCTAGTCAGGTGCTTCTTAGTTAAAAAATACCAGGCTCATTGCAGTCTAAAAATATCAGGTTCCGCGTGGCCTGATATTTTTTTGCTATAATAAAGGTAATGCTTAATAATATTCAGCAAAATTTCAAGCGTTTCAAAATTCGTCATCTTCTGGCGTTGATTTTCTTGTTTGTGGTGGCCCTGCTGGCTGGTTTTATTAGTCAAGCCAACCAGACTTTCATGAATGCCAATTTTGTGAAAAAATATTTTAGTGAAAATCCCACTTACTATGCGATCAAAGTCTCACAAACCAAATCTGCCATCATCGATCGCTTTTATGGCACCAGCACTCAAGAATTTACTAACACTATGAATTCGGAGATTATTAATTTCGCTCAAAATCTTCCCGATAATCAGATCATGCCGGGCGAAGTGATGTATAATCTCCAGACTTTGCAAAACAATTTTCCAAAAATTCTCGGCCAGCTGATTTTGCCAGAGGAATATCAAAAATATCAGAACCTTATCATCGATAATATTTATCAAATTCCAAGTAATATTGATCTCGAACAAACTTTGATGAATAATTTTTCTGCCAAGATTGATCACTTTCTCGCGGAATCCGGCCAGTCGATTAACCCTGCCGTATTAAATGCCACTACGCATTATATTGTGCAAGTTTACTTAGGTCAACTCACCATGCACGATACCATCCATGAGATAAAACAAAATTTTGCCATTACCAAGAAATACATGGATGTTCTCACTCTGATTATCTTGATTAGCCTCCTTGCCCTAATTGTGTTAAATTATTTTCTCTACGACCTAATGGGGTGGCGCATTTTTATTTTTACTACCACACTAATTCTGTTTCTGGCTGGCTATCTCGCCTCTATGCCTATCTGTCAGCAAATGATTCAGCAGATATTTGTCATTAAGTAGCGTATAATTAATCTATGAATCTTTTTACCTCTGAGTTAAATCCCGCCCAAGCTGACGCTGTCGAAACTCTTTCTGGACCGCTCTTGATTTTGGCTGGTGCCGGTTCTGGTAAAACTAAAACCCTCACGCATCGTATCGCCAATTTGATTACTCATGGGATTTTGCCCTCACAAATCCTCGCGGTAACCTTTACTAATAAAGCAGCTAGGGAAATGCGAGAACGTCTTTTTCATCTCTTAAAGCAGGCCTCAAAAGAAATCGATCAATATCCTGAAAGTCTAAAATCTTTCTTCGCATCTGATCTTTTTTCGGCTACGGAAGTACCGCGTAATTTTATGCAATTTATGGGGACTTTTCACGGTATCTGCGTCAAAATTCTCCGCATGGAAGCTGAGAATCTCCACCTTGATCGTAATTTCCTGATTTATGACACCTCTGATCAAGAAGCCCTGATTAAGCGTGCGATTAAAAATCTCCGTTTTGAGGATAAAAATCTCCGTCCGAAAACTATTCAAAGTACTATATCGAGCTCAAAAAATGCCGGTGTCATGCCGGAAGAATACGAGGCTTCCGCGAGCTACCCTCAACAAAAGAATATTGCCAAAGTCTTCTTTGAATACGAAAAATTGAAGGCAGCCGCTTCCGCCCTTGATTTTGACGATTTACTTTTGAAGACCGTGGAACTTTTTGAGACCAATCCAGCCGTCCATCAAAAATGGCAGACCCGCTTCCGCCATATTTTGATTGACGAGTATCAGGATACCAACCATGTGCAATATCGTTTAATTAAACTTCTCACTGGTCCTGAACAAAATATTTGCGTGGTCGGCGACGACTGGCAATCAATTTACTCTTGGCGTGGCGCAGATTTTCGTAATATTTTACACTTTGAGGCCGATTTTCCCGGCGCCAAAGTCATCAAGCTCGAACAAAATTATCGCAGCACTGGTAATATTCTAAGGGCCGGTCAGCAAATCATTGAACATAATAAAACTAGAAGCTCCAAGGAGTTATTTACCGAATCTGGGGATGGGGAAAAGGTCGAAATTCAGGCCCTCAATGACGAATCTGCGGAGGCCAGTTTTGTCGCACTTAAAATTATTAATCTCTTAGCCAACGCCAAAAATGAGGTAAGCAATTTCTCCGATTTTGCCGTGCTTTATCGTACCAACGCGCAGAGCTTCGCTCTGGAAAAAGCCCTGATTTCGCGCGACATTCCCTATAAGATTATCGGCGGCATTCGCTTCTATGATCGTAAGGAAATTAAAGACGTTTTAGCTATTCTAAGACTCGTGCTTAATCCACGCGATCGTGTTTCTTTCGAACGAGTGACGAAGAATATTATTTCTGGTATCGGTCCAGCCAGTCTAGAAAAAATCTATCTCGCACTCGGCTTGGATGGAGCACTAACTGATTTGGCGGCTGATCAAGTTCTCACTGGTAAGGCCAAAAATAGTTTCTTGCGTCTGCAAAATTTCCTCAAAACTATCGACCGTACCGCTAATCCTTCGGAGATTATCACCGAAGTGATTAATTATTTTGATTTTGCTAATCTCGTCGATGACGGCACGCCGGCCACTACCGAGCGCCAAGAAAACCTCGATGCTCTCGTCGGTAATACCAAAGATTTTGATACCCTTGAAGATTTTTTGGCCGATTCTGCTCTGATGTCTTCCTCGGATGAATCAACTCGTGACAATTCGGTCACGCTTATGACACTTCACGCGGCCAAAGGTCTTGAATTTCCGGTTGTTTTCATAGTCGGCATGGAGGAAGGTCTTTTCCCAAGTTCTATGAGTTTCGATGAGGATAGTATTGAAGAGGAACGTCGTTTGGCCTATGTCGGTGTGACTCGTGCTAAAAAGCGTCTCTTCCTCACTTTTACCGCTGTGAGGTTTCTACATGGTAAGTCTAATGTCAATACGCCGTCCCGTTTTCTTGCCGAGCTTGGCTATCAGCCGGATCTCTTCAACGAGTATGCCGACAATAGTTTCGGTAATAGTTTCGGCAATAACTATGGCAATAATTTCGGTAATAAATTCAATCACAATCACGGCCGTAGCCGTAGTTTTGATGATGATTTTACTGATGATCCTTTTGATTCTTATTATAATTATTCTGATCATAAAAAGCCAAAATCTCAGTCCAGTAAAAAATTTGATCCCTTCTACGATGATATCTTCTATGACGATGAGGGAATCGACTTTTAAAAAAATAACCCTACCAAGGGTTATTTTTCTTTTTACGATTAATTTTCTTTAATCTTATTTAGTAACTTTTCGTATTCTAATAAATCTAAATTCGCTGGTCTTGCATCTAAATCAAGCCCAAGTTCTTCAAAAATCTTCACGATTTCTTCGCGGCTGCGTCCGGTAAAATGCGGTAACATCCCTTGTAGTTTTTTACGTGGGTTCGCGAAGCATTGCTTCACAAACTTCAAAACTTTTTCCGAAACTAAGGCTTCTTCGCGTGGATAAAAGATCACCGAAGCCGAGTCGACTTTTGGTGGTGGGGTAAAAAGTTTTCGTTCGACGAAAATGCCCCCTTCTACTTCCGCGTAATTTTGCACGAATAAAGTTAGGAATGAGTAGCGACCTTTTTCTTCGAGAATCCGATCTGCCACTTCCTTCTGCATCAGAAGTACGGTCTTCACC
>JABZKE010000014.1 GCA_015257445.1 Nanosynbacter sp.
CCACCCCCATGATACCCCCTTCGAAAATTTGTACGCCGAAGAGATTAATACCATTAGTAAAAACTGTGATACCGATGAGAATGCCGATATTATAAAGCGCCGGAGCGAGCGAATAAAAGACGAAACGACCGACCGCTTGCTGGACGGAGTTCAAAACTGTGGCAATACTAAAGAGAAAAGGGTTAATCGCGATCACGCGGGTCATATTGATGGCGAGAATCGTTCCAGACTCATCGAGGCCTGGACCGACAATATAGCGAATCAAAGGATCTGCAAAAATCATAATAAAAATACTAGCAATAAAAGTCACTAGCGCCATAAGATTCAAAGTGGAGGTGGAAAGTTCCCAGGCAGATTTTTTATTACCAGAAGAAAGACGCTGATTAAAAACCGGAACAAAGCTGACGGCTAGGGCACCAGAAGTGAGAATGAAAAACATAAAATCTGGAATAGTAAAAGCAGCGGTATAGGCATCTACACCGGTTGGGTAAGTGTCAAGATAATAAGAATTAAGCAAGCGGTCACGGAAGATTCCGAGCAGCGCGGAAATCAAAGTGGAAACGCTCAATAAAATAGCAGCATATTTGATACTAAGTTTACTATTCGCCATAGCGACGACGGAGCGAAATTGAATTTTTTTCATCTATAAATAATTATATCGTATTTATGCTAAAAATGACGATATGATTCGGTAGTTTCGCGTTCAGCCATTTTATTGATACGGCGATAACGCTTGGAGAGACGTAGACTGAAAAATTCCGTAACAGCACAGATTTTGTCCGCGACTGTCACCACCCAAGCTTCACGAGATTTTGGTAAAACCTTGCCGAGTGGGAACATGTGAGATTCGATAATATTTTCTTCCTTAGCATTAATGTCGAAGTCGCGCTTGGCATTCGATGCGGCAATAATCGGATGGATATAGGCGTGGCCTTTCGGCATGTCACCGATATTGTGCCAGTCGTAAAGAAAATAATCGTGCAAAAGTGCTCCCTTGACGAGAGACTTGTAGGAAAATTTCATCGGGAAAAAGCGGGCGATTTTTACGCTCATAATAGCGACATGAACAGAATGATCGTAGGTCGTAAAACATCCGTGCTGGAAAAAAGTGCGTTCGATTTGCATATTTTCCGATTCAAGAATTTTGCGACCATATCTATTAACTAGACGGTTTGTTTTACTCATTTAATTTATTTTACCATAAATTGGATGATTTTGAAAGCGTTTTTGATATATTTTATTTTTTATGTTATAATAAAAATATCAGAGTATTTTAGAATACTCATGATTTTTGTTTTGTTATTTAAAACAAAAAGTTCTTTACCAAAAGGTTTATTCATTGCGATTATGAAAGGGGGTGTATGAATTGGATTTCGTACATTATGATTTAGGTTTTCTTGAGAAAGGCACAATAGTTGCCGTTTTTCTTGACGCAGCCGCAAACGTATGCATCCTAGATGTTGCCAATTTTATAGGATATAAAAATGGCTATTCGTTTAAATATCTAGGTGGGTATGTCACTCGTAGCCCATATTATTTTACTATCCCGAAATATGAACATTGGCATGTCGCCATTGATTTGGGTGGATATGAAGGGTGTATCGGTTCGAGTATTAAGATTATACCGCCAGAAAAAACTGAAGTCGAACTTACTTTTATGGGTTATCCAGCTATGAAATATCCCAATAAAAAGAAGCCAAACCAATTTACCGACTACTTGTTTGGTGGAGCCAACGGTGTGCCAGATGGACCTGGACACGGTCATGCTATTATTCAAAATTCAACTGGGAATATTGTATTTCTTAGAGAACCAGGCACTAAAGACATTACTATCTGGGACCAAAGTATATGTCCATAATTCTTGAAAACCGCCTTATTGAGGAGTATTTTATACTCCTCTTTTTTATGATTTTATTTCAAAAATAGAATATAGCCCAAAAAGATATTTGAAAATCTCATTATCAGCATCGCTTGTGTTTTCCAAAGTTTCAATTTTTCTTGGGATAGCCTCCAGATTATCAAAACCACACTCGCGATAAAATTTAACTTCAGCCTCGACACCATGATGTGAATAAGTATTCATTAATAAATACTTTTGGTTAGTCAACTGATTTTGGATAACCCAGAAGAATTCACTCTCCCCAAAAGAGCCTTCTTGCTCTACTAAATATCGACCTTCTGGCATTTGATATTTTGAGATAACCTCACTTAATTCGCTTTCAGTCATTTCCCACATATCGATGCTCCATTTATTTACAAGTTATATATTATATAGTACGTCCATCGTAAAATTACAAGCTACTGAACTTTATACGACTGGTGTCTAAAATAATTTCTCAAGCGTAAAACTAATACCTTGGCGCGATTTCACGAGAGTAGACCATGTAGGCTTGGCCGCCACTGAGGGATTGGCGGTAGGCCCAGAAGTAGGCATCGGCGCGGAGGGTGAAGACTTCGGCTGGGTGGATGGAGCCTTCGGCGTAGTAGGTGCCGGTAGGACCGGTTTGAAGTGGGTGGGCACCAGCACGACCGCCACCGGTGTGGGAACCGGCGGTGCGGTTAAGAATGAGTTTTCTAGCGAAGACTGGGCCGGTGATGGTGAGGGTTTCGTTGCAAGAGAGGGCGTTCGGGTAGTGGTTATCGGAACAGGTGTCGATTTGGTTATCGCCATAATCTTCATCGAGGATTAGCCAGGCGTCGATGTTGGTGACGTTACTGGTGATATTGATTTTCTTGGCGAAGATGAGAACCTGTGGAAAATCGTCTACAGCGTTGTAAGTTTCGTGGGCGATATTGATATTGCGATCGATGGTGAGGGTACCGTCGACGAACATAGCGAGGGTGTTCATGAGCTTCTCACCGGTGGTATTGCTTCTCGCGATGAGGTTGCCGCCATGATCGAATTGATAGAAATTAGCGGTGCTATTCATGGCGCTGAGACTGGTGTCCCCCTGGTGATAGAGCTGAGAAAGGCCGAGATAGTTCTTCGCAGAGGTCTCATTAGAGGTGAGGCTGGTGATGGTGTTAGAAGAATTTCGGATGATAGTATCGCGGAAGCGAGCTTTGAGACGGGCCAGAACGGCGGAGCCGATACGGGAGATGCCGGAATTGCCTGGCCCGTTTTTATCGTTGGCGATAGTCATGTGGCTAATGTTGCTAATACCTGAGACTACTGAATTCGGGCCGGTAGGACCAATGAATGTATAGTAGGCATTCATGATGCCACCACGAGGAAGATTAAAGTTATAGCCCTCTTCATAACCCATAGCCGCACCAGAGCCGAAGCCGAGTACCTTGCCGGCAGCGAGGACGCCAAATTCATCCCAGGAACCGAAAGATCGGGTTTCCGCAGAAGGATAGGCGCCGAGGCCACCACCGACGGCTTTTTCCGAAAGAGCAGCCTTGATCGTACCGTTAGTATAGAAACCACCGCCGAGAACTTGGAAATTTGGCTTCTTAGCAAGTGTGACGCAAGAGGCGGCCGAGACATGGTGAAGATTATTACCACCACTCATGGCAGAGCCGGACATATTATTCTCGACAGTATTACTATCTGAATCGTGAGAGGCGGCTGGCCAAATGACCGAGCGAGTACAATATTTCTTGCCGAGGCCACCACCTGGGAGATCGTCTGGAATGGTGCGATCGTAGGTGTCGGTATTGAGAAATTCACCAGTGTATTTGCCGACGGAATTGATACGGCCGATGACAGTATCGACTAGTTTGCAACGCTCGATACCGGAGCCACGGCAAATGTTGCCATTCGCGACGGTCTGCTCTTGGAGCTTAGACTCTGGGTAATTCTCGTCGACAATCATTTCATAAACTTTGACGGTTTGGTCTTCACGGGTATGGGTGGCGTAAGGAGTTTTGGAAACCAATTCGTTTGCACGGGGGGCGACGCCGTAGTTGGCGCCAATGCTAATCCTAGCGCCGAGAAAACCGACACCGCCTTGGGAGGATTCGATATAGCTATGAATAGAGGTATTGAAATTATATGGGGTGTAAACGGAAGATTTCTTTTCGGTTTGGCCGAGGTTTTGCGTGGTAGTACCAACATGACTGTCTGGATATTCTTTTTTCCAGTGGGTCACATATATATATTCTTTTTTTCGTCTTAAACAACCTCTTTCTGATTCATGAACACAGTAAGATCTTCCAGTTGGAACCTTAACCTCATAAGTACTATTTCCCTGTGAACCCCAAGATGCACCACCACCTCTGGCATCGCCTGCAGAATCAAAACTATTATACGAATGATGATGAACATTTTCCGCACCATCTCTACCAGACCAAGTAGTATATTCGTTATACCAAGCACGAAGATTGTCATAACGAATACCTTGAGAAATTACCGTACCGACTTCGGTAGTGGAACCGGTTTTATCGGCAGAATTACAGCCGTGCTGATAATCGATAAAGCCTGGGATTTGATAGCCAACAGTGAGCTTTGGCGCGTACATGCGATAATAATTGGTTTGACAACCATATTCGGAAGAGGCGTTTTGGGTTGGAGAATAGGCAGTAAAGCCATAGTCACTAGTTTCTAGTCCACTGCCACTAAACGGACGCTTATTGCCGCGACCGATAGTGTGATAATTCCCATCATGGACTGGAGAGTCACCGAATAAATACTGATTATTCTCTGAACCATTCTTCTGGGCAAAAATTTGGAAGTTGCTTTCGCCTGGCGGATCCGCACTACTTACATTAGAGCTGCCAGTTTGGATACCGACTTGTTGGATTGGGAAACAGAAAGTTTCATAGAACTGAACGCGGTCTCCTGGTTTGGCGAAGACATAGTTTTTACCTTGGAAGTTCTTCTGCCAAGAATTATGACCGAGAGTACCAGAGTAGGAATGATTAACCACGCCAGTGTCGGCGGAGGTGTTACCCTTGTAGTAGGCGCCGAAGTTGCCGGATAGTTGAGAACAGGTGGTTTGAGCGGTTGCAGCAGGAGGCTGAGGATTATTATCTTTCTGTTCTTGTTGTATAGGCCAGGCACAAAACCATGAAAAGTTTCCACGATTCCAGTCAGCGAGCTTTTCAGGGTCAGGGTAACCAAGATACTTTGCACCGGTGTATTCATTCTTTGCTTCTTCTATTTTAATGCGACTACCACCACCATACATAGTTTGTTCTATTTTTGGCTCTGTTTCTGCAAGATAGACGCTATAAGATAGTGGTATAGCTACGCCGCCAGTTGGCTGCAAAGTTTTTCGATAATAACGATTGTAACCAAAAATAAAGACACCAGATTGTCTACCGCAACCAGTAACTGCGTTATCGCCTTTGGCCGTAGGTAGAACTTGATTACCTTTTGGATATCCAGCAGCAGGAGTATTAGCGAAAGTACTGTAAGGAATTCTATCGCGCTTATTTTCTGGTATTCCCATGGCCGCAAAGTCATAATAAATCCAGGTAACACCAGAATAATCTTGATGTACGGTATAGCAGATACTTTTACTACAACCCTCTACTGGGTGGCCGCTACCACCATCGTGTTTACCAGTTTGGGGAGGTTTTGGTGGATCCACTGCAAAGACATTTTGATTAAGATTCACACCAAAAAATAAAGTGAATAGAATTATAATTACAAAAAATAGTATTTTTCGATAAATTGATTTAAACCCAAGAATTTTTTCTGCCCTCATACCTATATATTAACATAAGAATAATAAAATATCTTTAAATAAAAAACCACCCAAATGACGGGTGGTTTAAGATGGTGATATGTTATGAACGGAGCTTTTTAATATTACTCATACCTTGAAACATTTTATGCGTACTGTATACGTATGCAGAGCAATTTTCAGGACTCTCATCCTTAAAGCAGCTATTGATTAACTTGATTTTCTGCGCTACGTCAGTTAAGCACCATCCAGAGACATAAATTGGTCTGCTCGGATAGTAAAGCTTAACCGGATCTACGGGTTTACCATAATTAGCATCGTACAAAGCGCTTTCTTCCGGCGTCAAAGCACCATTAAGAACATTAACCCAAAAAGTTTCTTGATACTGACTGAATGGAATGATGTCCCATTCATGGTTATGTGACCCTGGCAAGGTAATTTTTGTTCCGTAGGGGAAGCATTTTTCTGGGCTTGTATAAACTCCAATGTTTAATGAAATGGGAATGTATGTATTAACATCATCATTTCTATTAAAACGGAGTTCATTATCGGTACCAGATAATTTTTTTCCACTACTTCCAACTACCTCAATTTCAGAATACTTTAAGTGCGAATCACGAAAATCGAAAAACCGAGTGGGCGTTCCGTCTTCATTATTGTGATAATTATTGCTAGAGTATTCTGAGGTGCGAAAATTCATCGCGGCAGCCCACTCATTATACATGAGCTCCTGATTGTCGAACCTCTGAAAAAGTCTCCAGTCGTACTTATCGAACTGTCGATTCTCCGCAGCTAACTGCTGAGCAGGATACTGATATTTCATAGTATCGTATGTAACACCTTGAACATCCGTGTTCGCAGTGTTAGTGGTGGAACTTTGACTGCCTTGGTTGGCGCTAGGTTTTAACCCCAAGACGCCGGCCTCAGCGACCAAAGAAGAATTCACAGTGGAAACAGAAATCACTGCTACAGCCAACAGACTAGCAAAAATATTACGTTTCATAATACACCTCTTTCTGAATGAACTACTCTGGCCTATCCAGAGTAGCAACATGGGCTTCTCTCTGAATATCAGAATCTGATTGCATTATATAACATTTATGGTTAAATGTCAATATGTGCGTAATAGCTCACAACCTTTGCAACGTAGATATTATAATGAATATAAAATTATGGATCCAATGCGATGAATAGACAAGAAATTATAAGACAGCTAAGAGACTTAAAGTTGCCTAAAAATGAATACTATGTTCTCTCTGGAGCTTCATTAGTGTTACGGGGAATTCGCGAAACATGTTCTGATATCGACTTATGTATATCCGAAGAATTATTTGATGATGTAAAAGAGAGATTAAGGATGACACCCGATAAATTAAATTCTTGCAATTTTTATCAATTAAGTGATGCATTGGAGGTAGTTGTTGATAAAAAGGATCATTTTAATATGGAAGAAGGTGATGAATTTAATCTTGAAGATATTAAAACGATTTTAGCTTTTAAGGAATCGCGTAATCTCCCCAAGGATCAGCAGGACATAACTAATATAAAGAAATATTTAAATAAAAAATCCCCGAGCGAAAAAGTAAATCCTCTCATATCGTAACGCTGTAATATAATAAAAATATGAAAATACACGAGATGAATCTGCAGCCAAAATATTTTGATTTCATTAAGGATGGTACTAAGCGAATCGAGCTTCGACTTTATGATGAGAAGAGACGATCAATTCAGCTTGGGGATATTATTGAGTTTGCGAAATCTGATGACGAAAAATTTAAGGTAGAGGTAGTTGGACTCTTGCGATATAGTTCTTTTGCGGATTTATTTGAAGATTTCGATATTTCTATTCTCGCAGATAGTTCTATGACAAAACAAGAACTACTAGAGGTGCTTGGAGAATTTTATTCTGAAGAGAAGCAGGCGGAATTTGGAGTGATAGGGATTCGCATTAAAATAATCTAAGGATAAATGGAAACTTTGAGACGATTGTCATGAAAATATATCTCGCATCTTATGCCACGATGACCATGGGAAAAATTGGCAAAAATGAAGGCGGTGAATTAGCTGGAAAAAGAGCCGTCTTTATTCCTACTGCTGGTGACCCATACAAAAATAAGGACTTCGTCGTAGCTGATAAAATTGCCCTGCAAAAATATGGGCTTGAGGTAACCGATTTAGATTTAAAAAATAAAACGAAAGAAGAGATCGATGAATCGCTTGCCCTGGCTGATATCTTACTGGTTGCTGGTGGAGATACTTTTTATTTGATGGAAAAATTGAAGAAAAGTGGCGCAGATAGGGCTATAAAAAAATTCATTAGCAGAGGCGGAATTTATATCGGGTCTAGTGCAGGGTCAATAATTTGCTGTCCAACAATTGAGGGCGCGGAAAAATTTGACAATCCAAACTTAGCACCAAATCTAGAGAATTTTAATGGAATGGGGGTTTTTGATGAAGTGGTTATTCCACACACCCAAAAAGAAAAATATTTCGAAAGAATAAAGGAAACTACAGAGAAACTTACTTCTAGGGGATTTAAGGTACATCATTTAACAGATGACGATGTGCTGTTTTTCGATGGAATTAATTCTATCATGTTGTAGTTTGACTACTTTTATTATTCTCTAATATAGTCAGTATACTCTGGGGAGTAGGAGACGGTATCTTGAATTTTTTCTGGCTCAAATAGACCGATTTCAACATTATCCGATGGATGAAATTCGGTAGCAGGGTCTAATTCTAATTCGTAAACAATGAAGATAAGTGGTCTATTCGCTGCAGCATCAATCATCTTGAAGATTTTGGGACCGGAAGTGATGATAAACTCGCCTACGCCAATTTCTTCAGTTAATTCCCTTTTTAGGGCTTCATCTATAGTCTCGTAATGCTCAATCCCGCCACCCGGCAAATCCCACTTTTTTCCATCTTCTTTAACTAGGAGAGTTTTTCCGTTAAAGTTGATTTTGGCTTTGACGGAAACGCGGTAGTAAGGGCTTTTGATTTGCATAGGTTTGACGTTCTTTTATTGGTAAAGTTTAGTATTCTTTTATTAGTAAGGTTTAGCATTCTTTTATTAGTAAAGTTTAGCTTCCTTTGGCAACTTGCTGCCTTCGAAAATATCCTTGAGATCTTCTTCTTCGAGGGTTTCTTTTTCGAGAAGCGCGTTGGCTACACGATCGAGAATTTCACGGTTAGCAAGCAAAACAGCTTCCGCACGCTTGGCGGCCTCGTCGGTAAAGGCACGCATTTCTTGGTCGATGAGCTCGGCAGTCTTTTCGGAATAAGGTTTACTACTGGAAAGCGCATAGTAGGAAGATTCGTCGGCTGGAAAAACTTGGTTGCGCGTCTTCGTACCGAGACCCTCGCGCAGAATCATATCCTTGCTAAGTTCGGCGATATGTTTCAAATCTGAAGCGGCGCCAGTAGTGACACGATCTTCACCAAAGATAATTTTTTCCGCGATACGACCGCCCATCGCGCGAGCCATCAAATCCTTCAGTTCATAGATATTTTTATAACTACGATCTTCTGGCGGCAAGAACCAAGTGACACCGCCGGTATGGCCACGAGGAATAATGGTGATTTTATGCACTGGATCAGAATCTGGCAAAACATGTCCAACCACGGCGTGACCCGCTTCGTGATAGGCGGTGAGCTTCTTTTCTTCGTCATTCATCACCTTGGATTTACGTTCTGGACCAATCGCCACACGCTCGAAAGCTTCGGTAAGGTCCTTATTGGTGATTTCCTTGTGACCAACTCTCGCCGCAGTGATGGCGGCTTCATTAGCAATATTGGCTAGGTCTGCACCAGAGGAGCCGGCAGTTTTCTTGGCGAGAGATTCAAGATCAATAGATTCGATAGCTGGTTTGTTCTTAAAATGCACCTTCAAAATTTCGAGACGATCCTTGCGCTCCGGCAAAGTTACCTCGACATGACGATCGAAACGACCTGGACGAAGTAGAGCCTTGTCGAGCATATCGATGCGGTTAGTCGCGGCAATCACGATAACGCCGGATTCATTATCAAAGCCATCCATCTCAACGAGAATTTGGTTCAAAGTTTGCTCATCTTCAC
>JABZKE010000139.1 GCA_015257445.1 Nanosynbacter sp.
GATCGTAATACCAAGATTTCTGAAATTTTGGATAATTTTGCAAAACTCGATGGCAAGCAGGTCGTTATTGCTGGTCGCATTGTTGCCATTCGTAGCTTTGGCAAGCTCGCCTTCGTTAAAATTCGTGATTATTTTGGTGAAATTCAACTTTTCATGAAACAAGACGAAACTCCAGAAGGTTTTATTGGCACTAAACAGCTCAAACTTCTCGACACCGGTGATTTTATCGAAGCCGAAGGTCTGGTTGGTAAGTCTCAAACTGGCGAAATTTCACTTTTCACTAATTACGTGAAGCTTCTCACCAAAACCCTTCGCCCAATGCCGGGTCGCGATGGTTTTACCAATAAAGAGGAGCGTTACCGTCGTCGCTATGTCGATATGAATGTTAACCCCGAGGTTCGTGAGCGCATGGTTCGTCGCAGTAAATTCTGGCAAGCCACCCGTGATTTCATGAATATGCACGGTTTTATCGAAGTGAACACTCCAGTTCTCGAACATACCACCGGTGGCGCCGATGCTACGCCTTTTGTTACTCATATGGATGCCCTAGGTGAAAATTTTTACCTTCGTATTTCTCAAGAATTACCGTTAAAGCGCTTACTCGGTGCTGGCTTTGAAAAAGTTTACGATATCGGCCCGCGTTTCCGCAACGAAGGTGTCGATGACGAGCATTTGCCAGAGCATATCGCCTTTGAATCCTACGCGGCTTACGAAGATTATCAAGACGGTATGAATTTTTATGAAGAAATGATTAAATATGTCGCCGAAAAAACTTGGGGCACCCTCAAGTTCCAGGTTAATGGTTTTGATATCGACCTTTCTAGTAAATGGCCACGCATCAAATATGCCGACCTAATTCGCGAAGAATTTGATATCGACGTTTTCAATCCAGACCGCGCCAAAATCACCGCGATCCTCAAGTCTCACGGCGTCGAAGTTACTGCCGCACAGGCCGATTCGCGCCTCATCGATAACCTCTGGAAGCTAATTCGTAAAAAATCTAGCGGACCATTCTGGCTGATCGAAGAACCCCTCTCACTCTCGCCTCTAGCGAAAATTTCTCCAGAAAATCCTCTAGTCACTGAACGTTTCCACCCTGTTATTGCTGGTACCGAAATGGGTAACGGCTACTCTGAGTTAAACGATCCACTCGATCAGCTCGCTCGTTTTGAAGAACAACAAGCTATGCGTGATGGCGGCGACAGTGAAGCTCAAATGCTGGATCAAGATTTCGTCGAAATGCTCGAGTACGGTATGCCGCCAGCCTGTGGTTGGGGTAACTCCGAACGTAATTTCTGGCTACTTGAAGGCGTCTCCGGTCGCGAGGCCGTCCCATTCCCAATCATTAAGCGCCGCGCCAATTCTGAAACTATCTCCGAAGACTCCTCCGAATCCGAAGAATCATCCGAATCCGAAGAATCAAAGACCCCCAAAGATTCCGCCGAATCTTCCACTCACGCATAATTCAGAATTCAAAATCGTTAACTAAAATTATTAAAGAAAAGAGGTAAAAATGTTGGACATTAATTTCATCCGCAACAACAAAGAGCTCGTCGAACATTCCATCAAAGAAAAAATGTACAAAAACGTCAATCTTGATGAAATTCTCGCCTTGGATGACCAAAGAAAGACTCTCCTTCAACAAGTTGAAGCCCTTCGCAAAGAGCGCAACGATAATACCGCCAAAATGAAAAATGGCAAACCTAGCGACGAGCTAATCACCAAAGGTAAGGAAATCAAAGAAAAACTTAGCACCCTCGAAGCCGATCTTTCTAA
>JABZKE010000140.1 GCA_015257445.1 Nanosynbacter sp.
AATTCCCTCATCACATTTGGTTAGCGTATCAATGAGTTCCATGGTACGCTTAACGTCTACCTGATTACCGTCATAAAAACTTTCGAGCTCATGCTCAAAATCTTGACGGAAGTTACAAGGAAGACCCGTTTTCCAATGCACAGTCCTGTTCCAAGTGGTAAGCGGAAGTAGGTGTGCATAGATGACAGCTACGATTTGCTTGATGGTGGACTTGCTAGCAGTGCCGCGAAGCCAATATTTTGCAATCAAAGCTGAAACCGCCTCGTGATTATAGTAACAAATGTCACCAACTTTGTTGGTAGCGGCGGTGTACTTTTTCCCCACGTCGTGTAGGACAGCGAGTTGCACGGCTAAGGTGCCACTCAGTCCGGCGTCTACCAAATTGGCAGCCACTAATGCGACGTGATCACGAAGATTTTCGTGGTGATATTTGGAAGTTTGTGTGCCGATTGGGGCGACAACTTCTTCAATATCATCAGGAATAGCTGAACCGTGGATGAACGGATAGGTATAAAAGAATACACTATCACGAACTTCTCGTTCCTGGTAAATATCATTGAAAAGCGCGTCCGGTTGATCGAGAAAATGATAAATTTCCTCAAGGTTGGCCGGTCGATTTTCGCAGATAGCTAACAGCATCAGTCGTTGAGTTTCTGGAATATTTTCAAAATCATCGAGACTTGCATCCCAAAGTTTTTGAAGTGAAATTTTTGAAAAATACTTCGTTAATGTTTTGTTCATATAATCCCCCTCCTAAATGTAAAACACCAAAACGACATCTATATTATAGCATTTTTAAGCATAAAAGTCAATGATTAACAGAGGTGAAAAAACAGAGTAGACTGGATCTACTCTGTTTTAAAGTGTTTTAATCTAGTGTCTATTCACCAATAATTTGGGTACCAGTTTTACCATTAATGGCGTTAATGGCATTCTCTGGATTGGTGATAATACAAGTACGATTTTTGCCACTTGAAACGAAGCTAATACCGGCTTCAATCTTTGGTAGCATGCTACCAGCGGCAAATTCACCCTTCGCGATATACTTAAAGGCCTCATCGGCGGTGAGAGTCTTGAGATTTTCTTCATTGTCCTTTTTGAAGTTGATTTTGACATTTTCTACCGCGGTGAGAATCAAAAGTATGTCCGCATCAATGGTTTCGGCCAGTTTTTCGGCGGCGAAATCCTTATCGATGACAGCTTCAAGGCCAACTAGGCGACCGTATTCGTCGTAATAGACTGGGATACCGCCACCACCGCCAGCGACAATAATGGCGCCATTGCCGAGAGCGATTTCAACGAGCTCTGATTCAATAATCGAGAGTGGCATTGGTGAAGGCACCACCTTGCGCCAGCCACGACCGGCGTCTTCCTTAACAGTGAAATGACGTTCCTTGCTGAGCTTTTTGGCTTCCTCTTCGGTGTAGAATGGACCGATTGGTTTGCTCGGACTCTTGAAAGCCGGATCGTCTTTAGAAACTAGAACCTGAGTTACAATAGCGGCAATGGGTTTTTTGATGCCCTCGGATTCGAGCTGATTGCGCATGGCATTTTGTAACCAATAGCCAATTTGACCTTGAGACATCGCTCCAGCCACATCGATTGGCATGGTCGGGGTTTTTTCGGTATTGATAGCTTCTTCGTGAAGAATAATATTGCCGATTTGAGGACCATTGCCATGGACGATGACTAATTGGTGGCCAGCCGCCACGAGCTTGGCAAGCTCCTTGGCGGTCTGGTTGGCGACTTCGAGTTGATCTTTGGCGGT
>JABZKE010000141.1 GCA_015257445.1 Nanosynbacter sp.
CTAGTTCTTCAAATGTCACCTTGATAAACTTACAAAGATGATTTTACCACAAATGGACCAGATTATCAAGGTCAGAATTAGATTTCTTCGGCCTCATCGTCCTGGTCGTCATTTTTTGAGACTTTTGGATGATTATTTTGGATGATTTTTGCGGTTGGTTTAGATACTTTAGCTTTTTTCGTGGTATTTACTAGGTGAGTTTCCGAAAGATTTTCATAGAATAAACTTTTGCGAGTAGCGACTAGTAGTAGATTAATTAGGTAATATATGCCGAAAATTACGAGCAGACCCAAAGCGATATAGGTAATGGTTTCATGACTAAGAATATTGTTAACGAGGGCGAGATTCAGCACATTAACTAAAGCGAGCGGCAAAGTGATGAATTGAAGATAGAAAAAGAGGTAACGCAGGAAATAACGCAGATAAGTTCGCAAGATTCCGACTTTATGATTAGATTCGACCTTGAGGTTGGTCATAAAGAAGCCAATCGTGCGGCCGCGTAAAATGATGGTTGAGAGGACGAGATAAAAAATGAATGGGATTTGAATAGTAAAGAAATCAGATTCAAGATGGATTAATTTTAGTACAATATCACCAAAGAAGATAGTAAAGAAACCGCCTAAGGTAAAATCAAAACCCATAGCCACGAGACGACGCAGAAGTGAAATTTTATCACTGCGCTCGAGACTTTTTTCGTCGATCTGTTCTCTGGTCGGGAGATATTTGGCTAACATGGTGGCCAAAGCAAAGCCGAGCATACCACCGAGAGTATTAGTGGTTAGGTCATCAACATCAAAGAGACGATAGTTGCCGGAATAGATAAAATAGAGTCCGCTAAGTTGAGTTAGCTCAAAGAAAAGTGAGAGAAAGAAAGACTTAATGGCGACCTGTTTGAAGTTATTCTTAAAGTAGTACTTGAGATAAAAGCCAAAGGGCAGAGTCATGAAAATATTGAAAATCGTGGAGAAGAAGGCGGGGTTATTAATGATGGTGAGGTAGGATTTGGGATTTACTAGCTGCAACTTGGCGTGTTTCAAAATATCGAAGATAAAGTTAAACGGCAGAAGTTGCATCTGATGATTGTGTAATGTAGCAGCTTTTTCGGGAGAAGGAAGCGGTAGAATCACCAAACAGTAGGTGCAAAGCATATACAAAATAAAAGAATAGACGATCCAAATACGCATACTCCAGATAGAGCCATATTTTTTGTAGTTATAAATTAGATATGGAATAGTAAGAGCTAGGGCCAGAGGCGGAAAGATGTAGGCGGCCTGCTGGATGGAATCGACATAAGTTTGCATAAGATTATTATATAATGTAAATCATGAAAGTATTACCAATTGTTGTTGCTGGCGCAAAATTTTTGCAGGATTATTCAAAATCTCGGGCACTTGATTATGGTGCCGGGACTGGACGAAATTCAATTTATTTAGCAAATTTAGGGATTGATGTAATGGCGGTGGATCAAAACATTGAAGAACTTGAAAAATTAGCCATTAATAATAAAATGATTCATCCGGTTAAGGCTGATCTTAGAGATTGGGAGATTCAAGGCAAGTTTGATTTGGTAGTAGCGACGAATGTTTTGCAATTTTTTGATAACAATACAGCAACTCGATGTCTCAATGATATGACTAATTGTCTAAATAGTAACGGTGTTCTCTGTTTAACTTATATTCTAGATAAAAAGATTTCCCTGCCAGTCGGTTTTGAAGAGATTCTTACTGCGAAATTCGAGATGATTAACTCTGAGACTAAAGTAATACAA
>JABZKE010000015.1 GCA_015257445.1 Nanosynbacter sp.
GCTCGTGGAAACACGGGCTTTTTTCTCATAAAAAATACTCCCCAGATGAGGAGTATTTTCTTTTGATTAACGCTTGGAGAATTGTTCGCGCTTGCGAGCAGAACGTAAACCGTATTTTTTGCGTTCTTTTTCGCGTGGGTCGCGCTTGATGAGACCAGCTTTCTTCAAGACTGGACGAAGATCTGGGAATTCCAAGGTAAGAGCCTTAGAAATAGCCAATTTGATTGCGTCGACTTGACCAGCTAGACCACCACCGGAAACCAGGATGGTAACATCAAATTCTTTTTGCTTGTTAACGAGAGCTAAAGGATCGGTCACTTCAGCAAGCAAGCTTTTGTTTAGAGAAAGATACTCTAGGGCTGGCTTGTTGTTGATGGTGATTTCACCTTTACCCTTAAATAGACGTGCGCGAGCAGTAGCTGCTTTGCGACGACCAAGTCCGTAGGAATATTTGGTTGCCATTATTTAATCTCCTTTGGATTTTGAGCGGAATGAGTGTGCTCAGCGCCATTGAAGACACGAAGACGAGCTAAACGATCGTCAGCGAGCTTGTTCTTTGGAAGCATGCCTTTGACAGCTTCTTTGATGGCGTAAGCTGGATTCTTCTCGATGATTTCTTCGAGTTTGAGCTCGGTGAGACCACCTGGGAAGCCACTGTGACGGTAGTACATTTTTTCAACCATCTTGTTGCCAGTAACTTGGATGTTCTTAGCGTTCAAGACGATGACGTAGTCACCATTGTCAATGTGTGGAGTGTAAGTAACTTTGGACTTACCCATAAGTTTGTCAGCGATGACAACGGCTAATTTACCAAGTGGCAAAGAAGCGGCATCGATAACATACCATTCACGCTTGATTTCAGCGGATTTTTGGCTAAAAGTCTTCATTATTTAGCCTCCTTAGTTAGGTTGATAGAATCGACAAATGAGATAGTACCCATTTCAGCGTGGTCACCCTTGCGGAAGCCAGCGCGTTCAATTCTGAGGTAACCAGAATCACGTTCGATTTGAGGAGCGATCACATCCATCAAGAGGTCTGCAACTTCAAGGTCATCCAATCTTGCGATGAGGAGACGGCGATTAGCGAGACCACCTTTTTTAGCGATGGTGATAAGCTTCTCGGTGTAGCGGCGCATTTCTTTGGCGCGAGCTAGAGTCACGGTGATCGACTGGTATTTGATCAGAGAGCACATCAGCCCACGTAGTAGTGCCCTTCTCTGGTCGGTTTCACGGCCGAACTTGCGGCCTTTATATCCGTGGCGATGCATTAGATATTTAACTCCTTAAGTTTATTTTTAACCTCATCAAGAGCCTTTTGGCCGAAGCCTTTGAGGTCCTTGAGGTCGGTTTCAGACAAGACAACGAGGTCTCTGATAGTGTGAATTGCGTTGTTCACAAGAGCGTTAGCAGTACGAGCCGAAAGACCCAATTCTTCGATTGGAAGCATTAGACCAGCATCTTCCTGTTCGTTCTTGGAGCCTGGAGCTGGAGCGGTGTCAGCGACAGTTTTTCCAGCAAGAGCCTGATACTGATTCACAAGAATCGCAGCGGCTTCTTCGAAGGCTTCACGTGGAGTGATGGTACCATCGGTTTCGACGGTGATAGTCAATTGTTGAAGATTGATATCTTGACCAACACGAGTGTTTTCAGCATTGAAACGAACGCGAATTACAGGGGTGAAGACAGCATCAAGGGCGATCATGTCGCTGTGGATGCGTTCTTCGGCTGAGCGCTCAATAGTAAGATAACCACGGCCAGATTCGACGATGAAACGCATCTTCAAAGTGTAATTTGGATCATCAATGTGACAAATTACCTGGTTTGGGTTAGCGATTTCAACTTCGTTAGTGAGTTTAATATCGCCGGCGACGACACGTGCGTCACCATCTTTTTTGGATTGTTCGCTACATTTGATTTCAAGAGTAAGCTCGACTGGAGCGTCGGAGTGGCTCTTAAAACGAATATTTTTAAGGTTGAGCATGATGTCGACGACATCTTCACGAATACCTTCGATTGCAGTGAATTCGTGAGTAGCACCTTCGATACTGAAGGAAGTAATTGCAGCACCCTTAATACTTGAGAGTAAGACGCGGCGGAGAGAGTTACCTAAAGTGTTACCATAGCCGTAGTAAAGTGGCTTGATTACAAATGAGGCACAGTTCTCGGATACGTCGATGACTTCTGCAAGATTTGCTTCGTGAATTACTTTTGTTGTCATTGTTCTCCTTAGCGTGAGTAATACTCAACGATTAGTTGTTCGTTAATGCCTGCTTCGGCTTCTTCGCGTTTTGGCTTGCCAGTAATTTCGATAGTCATTTTCTTAGCATCAGACTTCATCCAGCTGAGTGGAGTAACACCACTGGCAGCAACGATGTTGTCGAGATTCTTGAAGTATTCAGACTTTTGAGACTTAGCGCGTACTTCGAGTTTGTCACCAGCCTTCAAGCGGATTGAAGGGATGTCAATACGGCGACCGTTAAGAGTGAAGTGTCCGTGAGAGACAAGTTGGCGTGCTTGGCGACGAGTAGAAGCGAAACCAGCGCGGAAAACAACGTTATCTGCGCGGCGTTCTAGATATTCTAGAAGGATTTCACCGGTGAGACCTTCGGCCTTTTGGGCTTCTTTCATCAATTTAGCAAATTGTTTTTCGAGAAGACCATAGAGTCTACGAACTTTTTGCTTTTCGCGAAGTTGGGTAAGATACAAACTACCACCGCGAACTCGCATATCACCGTGTTGACCTGGAATACCAGATTTTTTAGCCATGACTTTGTGAGCTTTTGGTGCTAGGGCAAAGCCCTCGCGACGACTTTGTTTGACAATTGGAGATTTATCTCGTGCCATTACGGTTTCCTCTCTCCTTTAGGACGTACACCACCATGAGCGATAGGTGTTTGGTCGGTTATACTATCAATTTTTATGCCAAGACCAGAGATAGCACGGATGGCGCTATCACGACCGAGACCGATACCCTTGACGTAAACGTCGACGGAGTTCAGACCGTGATCTTTTTTGGCAATTTCACCAGCTTTTTCAGCGGCGATTTGAGCAGCGTAAGCTGTACCCTTCTTGGAACCTCTAAAACCGTTAGCACCAGCAGATGACTGAGCGAGGACTTGGCCTTTCTTGTCGGAAATGCTGATGATGGTATTGTTAAAGGTGGCCTTGACGTGGACCTGACCAGAAGTGACAATACGCTTGCCTTTCTTGGTTTTGACTTTGACTTCTTCAGTTCTAACTTCTTCTGTCATAATTTACTCCACTAACTAGGTTTTACTTGCTGCTTTTGGTTGTGCACCACCGACCGCGATCGCCTTACCCTTACGTGTACGTGCGTTCGTACGAGTACGTTGGCCGTTGACTGGAAGACCAGCCTTGTGGCGGATGCCTTTATAAGAATTGATATCCTTAATGCGTTTGATATTGTTTGTTACGAGGCGACGCAGATCACCTTCGACTTGATATTTGCTAGAAATAATGTCGTTGATTTTCTGTTCCTCAGCCTCGGTGAGATCTTTCACCCGAGTGGTAGGCTCAATTTTGGCCTCCGCAAGGATGGCTTTTGAGGTAGTACGTCCGATACCAAAAACGTAAGTAAGGGCAATCCATACTTGCTTTTCGGAAGGGATGACTACGCTAGCAATTCTTGCCATGCTTAACCCTGCCTTTGCTTATTCTTAGGTTTTTTCTTGTTGATGACACGTAGTACGCCTTTGCGACGAACATAGATATCATCAGGGGAGATTTTCTTTACACTTGCACGTACTTTCACTGTGTAAAAATCCTTTCCTTGTTAATCTATTTCAGGTACTAATGAAAAAGCGGAATTTTTTTCAGAGTTCGCCAAAATAGGGTTGATATTATTTAAGGCGGAAGCTGATACGGCCCTTCGTAAGATCGTAAGGGGTAAGTTCAACCTCAACCTTGTCACCTGGCACAAGACGGATAAAGTTTTTGCGCATTTTTCCGCTCATGTGCGCAATAATAATATGACCATTCTCAAGTTCTACTCGAAATTGAGTATTTGGTAATGCATCGACGACAGTGCCGCCTAATTTGATCACTTCCTTTTGATTAGCCATAAATTATTTACCTATTTTACCAGAGATTTTTAAAAATGTAAAGAGGTTAAAATCTGAGAATTTGGTGCTAAAATTAATAAAAAAGGAGGTAAAGTGTCCGGGGAGAGACTATCGAATTCTAATAGTCAAAATAAAAATACGAGCGCGTTTGATGATTTTGCGGAACGCGTGAAGCGTGAACAGGAATTTATAGAGCGTAGGCGCGAAGATACTAGACACTGGGCACGTTATTATGTGGGGGCGGAACAAGCTTTTGATCGAAGAGTGAAGAATAATAAAATATCTGAAACCGAATTCATGAAATGGGAAGATGAAGTCGGTGGAGCTTTTTTCAAAATGAAGGAGGCGGAATATGATGCCTGTTATACTTCGAAATACGAAAAAGATCACGAAGAAAGAATTGGTATTTCTACTGATACTAAACTAATGACAGTTGAAATATATGCAGGGAATTTTTATCAAGAACGAAAAGAAGCTTTAGGCCAAAAAATTTTAGAAAATGAGAATGTAGCTGAAAGGGAGGAGCATTCTAAGATTTTTAAAGAGTTACACAAAAAGAATGGACTACACATTCAGTCAAAAACAGATTTTGAGACTAAAAATTATGATGTGAGTGCCTATGACGAGCACCGGAGAAATGCACATAATAGTTTGATTCTCAAATTAAATGAGCTTAATAAATTGGCTGACTATTATGGCGTACGTAGATTTACCTTTAGAAATTTTCTAATTAATGGGGGAGATTATGATGAGCATGCCGATATTTTTAAGGATACTGACGCGAGGTATGAGTCTGATCGTAGTATGGTGGAGGGCTATATGAGACGAGCTTTTGAGCAAGATTATAAGGATGCAGAAAAAGATGGTACCTTAAGAACTAGTCTATCTAATCAATCTAAAACGGCTTATTTTCATAATTTGGGTGAAGATTAAAAATGCCCCAGCTAAACTGGGGCGAGAGGTTAGTAAGAGGAGTATTAGCAGGTGAATTCCCGCATTTCACGTTGGGTGAAAGCATAGGCGTATTCTTCTAATTCGTCCTCTTCGGGTGTAACTTTGCAGTATTCTGCAAACTGACTAATTAATAGTTGCTTTTCTTTCTCAGTGAGAAATTTTGGTCCCGCACAACGAAGGGCGGAAAAGGCATCTGATAGTAGAAGATTTCTGAAGACTTCATCCCTGAAAACGTCTTCGGGTATTGCGTAAACAATTTTTTGAATTCTGGTCATGGTTTCACCTCGAATTTCGTAGTCTGCTTCCCTGCAAAGTTAAAATGTGCGATATAAAATACATATTCAAAAAGAATATTATGATATGATATCACTATTCGTGGATTTTGTCAAGAATAAAGCTTGTGCCTAGCTCTGTTTGGTGCTTTCTTGTACGAGGGTAGCGCGAAGGAATTGGCGTGACAAATAAGTTTTTTGAACGTCTGACCAGGCGCCGGTACAGGTAATAATACTGATGGAATCTTGGCCAGTGACTGGTGATTCGAGCATGGCAGACATTTTTTCATTGGCGTCAGCCAGGGATACTGTCTGATTTTCATAAACACGATAGGTGAGTTTGGTGCCATCACCCATTTCAATCTGGATCTGGTCGCCGGCTACTAGATTATCTAGATGTTTAAAAACTCCGGCCGCAGTTGGGCCACCGTTATGACCGACGAAGAGCGCGGTCTTACCAGTGAGTGGAGGAAGGGTACCGGTGTACCATCCTACATCGAAAATACTGTTCGGGGTACTGATAGCGCCTTTGCCGGTGAGTCCGACCGGTAATATACGAGCGTTTTTTACGCCTAATTTCTCGATACTCATAAAACGTGGTTTATCGTAAGCGACGGAATAGGAATTGGTCTTATCTTCAGAAATTGGAGTTTCATCTACGGAAGCTTGATCGGTTTCGAGATCAAGATTAGACTTCGGTAGCATTCTTTCACTACCTTCTTTGGATTTGTAATAATGGTCTTCCCAGAAATATAGACGCGCGGTGACGATGGCAAAAATTAGAGCCAAGATGATAAATGGGAGATTGATGAGGATTTTAGATTTTGATTTAACTTCGAGAGACATCCCACCCAGCTTTCTTATTTATAATCGTCGTAAGTTACCATAAGAGCGCGTGAATCAAGTTGACGGAGATTTTCGAGGGCTACGGTCACCACGATGAGAAGTCCGGTGCCAGATAGGGAGAGTCCCATCGAGCGTCGCTAAGCATGATGGCGACATAGTCAGTAATGAATGGAATCATGGCAATAAAGCCAAGTGCAAGAGCACCGAATAAATTGAGACGGGTCATGACTTTTTCTAGATAATTAGCCGTGGTCATACCTGGACGGACACCTTCGATGAAGCCGCCTTGTTTTTGAAGATTATCAGCAATTTCTTTGGTATTGAAGATAATGGAAGTGTAGAAGTAAGTAACGAGGACTACGAGCAAGAAGTAGAGAGCTGGGTAGATGAACCAACGTTCGTTGATGCCGTTTGGATAAAGGGTTTTGAAATTGGAAGCGTTTGGCATGGTGAAGATTTCACTAATAGTTTTAGCCATGGTATTTCCCTTATCCATACTAGAGATGAGCTGACCGACGAGAGCTGGAAGCGAGAGGAAGGCAGTAGCAAAGATAACTGGTACCACACCGGCAGAGATTAGCTTCAAAGGCAGAATAGATTTGATGCCACCATAGGTACTGTTGCCATGGATACGTTTTGCGTAATTGATGGTGATAATGCGCTGAGCTTCGTTGAGCTTGACGAGCCAATAAAGAATTAGGATTACGACAACTAGAAGAGCTAGAGCGACCCAGAATAATACTGGGTTGACTGGTAATTCTAGCCAACCAAAGAGATTGAGTGAGCCATTCTTGGTATCGAAAAGTTGCTGGCCGAGTGAACCGAGGGTACTTGGGAATTGGGAAATAATACTAGCGAAAATAATCATGGAAATACCGTTACCAATACCTTGCTCGGTGATTAATTCACCTAGCCACATTAGGATGATTGATCCGGCGGTCATGGTGATCACTGAGACGACCCAGTCGCGTGGGGTTGGGGTGAAGCTAAGAGTGTTCGAAGATACGACAGATTGGTAAAGAATGTAAATATAGGCAATGGATTGCACGACGGCGAGAGGCACAGCGAGCATACGAGTCCATTGATTAATCTTGCGACGACCAGTTTCACCATCCTCAGAAAGTTCTTCGAGGCTTGGAATAGCCTTGCTGAGAAGTTGGAAGACGATAGAAGAGGTGATGTATGGAGAAAGCCCGACCAAAATAATGGAAAAGGAGGCAAGGCCACCACCTGAAATTAAGTTAATAAAACCGGTGAAATCTGACTTGGAGATCAAGCTGGAAACGGCATCCTTAAAGGTCTTAGCGTCGCCCATTGGCACAGGGATGTGTGCGAGTAAACGGTAAGCAACCAAAATACCTAACACGATAAAAATGCGTTTTAGCATGTCTTTGTTTTTTAGAGATTTCAAAATCGTCTTAAAATGCATGGAATCCTCTCTATTTATTAATCTATATTACCATGTTTACCTAAGTTTTTAAAGATAAAAAATAACCCCCGTGTTAATTACGAGGGTTATTTCGGACTAATTAGTCGTTTTGCTTTTTCAAGCGCTTTGGTACTGGATTCTTGGTGAATGAACCACCAGCTTTTTTGAGCATTTCGAGACCAGATTTAGAGATAAATTGGGTTTCGAGATCAATTTTGCTGTTAAGTTCACCACGGGTGATAACCTTGACCTTGACGAATGGGCTAGAGATAAGACCATTTTCGAAAAGAGTAAAATTATCGACCTTGCCAGAAAGAGCGTTAAGAACGTCAGTGTAGACGACTTCAGCCTTGGCGTGGATAGACTTGAAACCTTTGAGCTTAGGGACAGCTTGCATCATAGCGCGCTGACCACCCATGAAAGTAGCAGGCATCTTGCGGTGACCAGTACGGGCTTTTTGACCCTTAGTACCACGACCTGCGGTCTTACCACGACCAGCGGCAATACCACGACCAGCACGAGTTGGGCGGGTATTAGCTTCAACGATTAGATCATTGTATTTCATTACTTGCTCTCCTTTTCTTTGGTAGCAGTAGTATTCCACTTAGAGCGTGGAACCTGAGCTTTAAGACCATCGATAACGGCGTAAGCGATGTTGACCTTGTTGGTAGAACCGAGAGACTTGGAAATCAAGTTCTTGATACCAGTTAAACCAATTACGGAACGAACGATACTCCCAGCGATAATACCAGTACCAGGGGCAGCTGGTTTCATCAAAACGTGAGCACCGGTAACTTTGGTTTCCACTTCGTGGCAGATAGTTTCGCCAGACATGTGGAAGGTGACCATGTTTTTCTTAGCTACACGGGTAGCTTTTTGAACAGCGGAGGTAACATCTGCGCCTTTAGCGACACCTACACCAACTTTGTTTTTCTTATTTCCAATAGCAACAAGAGCTTTGAAGCGCATACGGCGACCACCTTTAACAGTGCGAGAAACACGATCGATATTGATGGTGATTTCTTCAAATTCCTTTGGTGCAGCTTCACCACGGACGCGATCACGGCGATTGTTGCGGCGCATTGGGCGACCAGCCATATCGCGAGTTTGCTTGGTGGCAGCGACATCGTCAGACATTTTGAGGGTGCCAGCTTTGTTCACTACTTTTGGTTGCTTAGGAGCGGTAGAATTTGCTTCGGCCATATTAGAACTCCAATCCTTCCTTACGAGCTGCATCGGCTAGAGCTGACATGCGGCCAGCGTAGGCGAAAGCACCACGATCGAATACAACTTTTGTGATATTTGCTTTTTTAGCTTTTTTGGCAATTTCTTCACCAATTTTAGCGGCTTTTTCAGTCTTGGAACCGGTTAGCTTGGTGCCAACAGTGGTAGCGGAGACTAAAGTAGTCATGGTGTCGTCATTGATAATTTGAGCAGAAACGTGAAGATTACTGATATTAACGCTCAAGCGTGGGCGAATTTCAGTACCATGAATTTTTGCACGGGTACGTTTTTGGCGATACAACTTATTCATTATTTCTTCCCTGCCTTTCCAGCCTTGCGAAGGATTACTTCGTCAGCATATTTAATACCTTTACCCTTGTATGGTTCAGGTTTCTTGAAGGCGCGAATTTCAGCAGCAACTTGACCAACTTTTTGCTTGTCAATGCCAGAAACAATGATTTCCATCTTGTTAGTTTTTAATTCGATACCTTCTGGGGCTTTGTACTTCACTGGGTGGGAGAAACCAAGAGACATCTCAATTTCTTTTGGACCACCGGAAAGACGAAAACCGACACCATTGATTTCGAGTTTCTTCTCAAAACCTTTGGAAACACCAGTAACGGCGTTGTTTAGAAGTGCGCGTTGTAGACCATGCCAGGCACGAGCTTCAGCTTCGTCGTTCTCACGAGTAACGATAATCTGACCGTCTTCGACCTTAGT
>JABZKE010000142.1 GCA_015257445.1 Nanosynbacter sp.
ATCTCCGGAATATGTTTCTTTCCACCAGCAATAATTTTAATCATACTTCTATCATAAACGATTTTTCCAAAAATAGCATTTTTTAACATAATTTCTCCATAAAGTCCACTAATTTTAACCTTATCTTCCTTGACATTTTCCTAAAAAGGCCGTACGATTAGAGTGATATTTATTAAACAGACAGGATGCGAGGTGATGTCTGAATTACCAGAAAAACAAATAAAACGACTCCGTTCTCTTATTCAAGAAGCAGAAACTAATTTGGCCGCCGCCAAAGAACTTTTGATTTCAATGCTCGGAGACGGGGAAACCATTACTACTCCGAGAGAAGTAGTTATTAGTAATAACGAAGGCAAGATTATCGAAGGTGTCTTTGACGGCCAAATTATGATTGACCAAGACGGTAAGAATTACCCAGTTCCAGCCAACTACGCCAGTAAGTCCAAGCTTGTCGAAGGCGACATTATGAAGCTCACTATTACGAAGGAAGGTAAATTCCTTTACAAGCAAATCGGACCAGTCGAACGTAAGACCGTGATCGGTACTTTGATTCGCCATGACGACAAATATTTTGTCGAAGTTAATGGTCGCGAATACGAAATTCTTTATGCATCGGTAACCTATTTCCGTCTCAAAGAAGGTTCTCAGGTTTCAGTAGTCATTCCAGCGAACAACGATGACGCCAATTGGGCTGCCGTCGAGGCGTCGCTCTAAATATGACGAAAGCCTTATATCGTAAATACCGTCCACTTAAGCTCGCAGACGTTGTCGGTCAAGACGATACTATTCGTCAGTTACAAACTCAACTCACTAATCAAAAAATTTCTCATGGCTATCTTTTCGTCGGCGCCAGAGGCTGCGGCAAAACTTCGGTAGCCCGTATTTGCTCACGAGATTAATCATTTCGATTATCAACTGGAAGATAATTATGTCGACATTATCGAAATTGATGCTGCCGTTTTCACCATGGTCGAAAATATCCGTGAGTTACGTGACAAGGCCATGCTCGCCCCGACCACTGGCAAATACAAGGTCTACATCATTGACGAAATTCATATGCTCTCGAAAAATGCCTTTAACGCACTCTTAAAAATTCTCGAGGAGCCACCAGAACATATTGTCTTTATCTTTGCCACTACGAACCCCGAAAAAATTCCCGCCACCATTCTTTCGCGTGTGCAAATTTTTCATTTTAAATTAGCCGATAAATCCGTCATGCAGCCATTCCTCGAAAATATTTGTCAAAAAGAGGGAATCAACATTGAGAAAGACGCTCTTTCACTACTCATCGAGCAAGGTGGCGGTTCCTTCCGTGATTCTTTATCAATTCTCGATCAGTTAAGCAATCTTCATCCTGATAAATCCACCCTGATTACCACTGAAGAAGTTTCTTCTGCCTTGGGCGTACCTAAACAAGTTCTCATTCAAGAGCTATTAACAAGTTACGAACAGGAAAATGTCGAGCAAATTCGTAGTCTCGTCGAAGAACTCATTAATCAGGGCAATAAAGCCGAGGGAATCGCGACTAGCCTAATTAAAGCCATCGTCCAAAACCCCACCGCCAAAAATCTTCACCTCATCGAAAAACTTTACGCCGTCAATGGCGAATTTGCCAGCGCCAAACTCATTGTCGCCCTAATTTTAGATCATTTTAAGGCCGCACCGATTACCATCTCTGCTACCTCGGCTCCACAAGTTCAGGCCAAAAATCCAGAAGTAATTACCC
>JABZKE010000143.1 GCA_015257445.1 Nanosynbacter sp.
GTTCCAATGACCGACGTCTTGCCGTGCAAAAACATAGTTCGACCAATCCCCGCCCCATCCTTTACAACGGCTACATATGGCTTATCTCTATGATAAAAGTCTACTTTTCCTGCAAGCCCAGAGGCACCATAGATTTCATATAAACCTTTATTCTTCGGTATGTCGGATTGTTTAACATTCGAGCTTCCTCGTTCACATACATCTTCTAGCTTGACGCGCATAACATACCTACAAATTCGAATTTGTTTCGTTTAAAAGTTTTTTAAGCTCGGCAAGATTTTTAGCTACTTCTTGGTCGAGCTTTTCGATATCGGCAAGTATTTTTGACGTAGGTGGGTATTCGACCGGAATATATTCTTTTTCTTTGTATTTATTGATAGAAAGATCATAACCATTCTTAGTAATCTCCTCCTTCGGCACGAAGAATGATTGATCGGTGCGTTTACGATCTTCTTCGTTATTTAGGTTATGGAAGCGTTCAATAATGTCTGGAATATCATTTTCTTTTACAGTGGCACGCTTATCATCCAGACTAAATCCGTCGGCTTTCATATCATAAAACCACACTTTGTCGGTCCCGCCAGTATTTGTTTTAGTAAAAATAAGGATTGCAGTTGACACACCAGCATAAGGCTTAAATACGCCTGATGGCATTGAAATAACAGCGGTAAGTTTTTGGTTCTCTACTAGCTCTTTGCGTAGCGATTTATGAGCATTACTGCTGCCAAATAAAACACCGTCTGGCACAATAGAAGCACAGCGACCACCAATTTTAAGCATCTCAATGAATAGAGCTACGAATAAAAGTTCGGTCTTCTTAGTATTTGCTAGCGAGAGCAGATCTTTGGAAACTTGGTCAGGAAAAAGACTACCGGCAAATGGTGGGTTTGCCATAATCATAGAGTAAGCTTCGCGTTCGATATTATCGTTTGAAAGTGAATCTTGATACTTAATATTTGGACTATCTACACCATGAAGCATTAAATTCATAGCTCCGATGCGAAGCATAGATTGATCGGTATCAAATCAGGTAACCAACTTAGAGCGATAATAATCGCGCTTTTCTGGCACCATGAGATCATCTTCTTGATGTTCACCAACATAACGAATGGACGAAAGCAAGAAGCCTGCACTGCCCATGGCAGGATCGAGTACATTGTCGTTCAAAGTTGGCTGCATTAACTCGACAATCATATTGATTATATGACGTGGGGTACGGAACTGGCCATTTTTGCCAGAAACAGAAATTTTACTAAGAAGATATTCATAGACATCACCCATGATATCCTTATTATTCATATCCATTGCGTCAATGCCGTCTACGATCTTCGAGAGAACTAGTGGAGTAGGAATAAGGAAGGTGGCGCTATTCATGTATTTACTAAAAGTAGAGTCACCAATCGTTTTAATAAATGGAAAAACATAATCCCTCACGGTTCTAAACATTGTTTCTGGATCAAAATTATGAAAGACATGCCAGCGCATATCTTCATATTTTGCTTCGAGGTGTGGATTTTCAGATATTACACAAATACCTTCGCCAAAGATTTTACGCTCCAATCGGATGCCGAGAGAATTAGCTTTTGATTCATCCTTTTGTTGATTATCATCAAGAAGCTTAATAAACATTAAATAAGTAATCTGCTCAACAGCAGTAATTGGATTAGTATGCCGCCAGTCCAAATTGTGTTCCAAATGGAATCTACTTTATTTCTTAAGTCACCGA
>JABZKE010000144.1 GCA_015257445.1 Nanosynbacter sp.
CCGTATGATGGCACATATTATCGCAAAGTTGAATCAAACGATCATAATCATCAATTTTTACACGCAACATATACTCTTGCGTCATGCGAATCGTGTCCTCTTCCATCCCCTCCCAAAATTCGTCACGATTCAAAGTCGGAAAACCGTAATAAGTGTGGGTCATCGAAATTCGTGCTGGAACTTCCAAACCCTTTTCCATCAAAATTTCATAACCAAAAATCGGGTGCTTCAATCCTGCATGTTTCATTTTTACCCGACCAATGTCGTGCAGCAAACCTGCTGCATAAGCCATATCCGGGTCAAGCTGGTCTTTTTTCATGGCACGCGCAATCGCCTCCGCTGCTCTCGCCGTACTCTTAGAGTGCTGCTCCCAGTAGATTTTATATCCAGGCTGCGTTTTGCCCCAGGCAAAAATTGCCTCTGCTTGTTCCCTGATTTTACTCATCCCTTTAATTATACAACAAAAATCTCGACTTCGCTAAAAGCCGTACACCCCCATCAAAGCTATCCCCCAAAATCTAGACTTCGCGAATCACATATTTCACTTCGGAAATTTGTGGCAATGGTCTACCCGCCCACTTTTTTACCACCATCCCATTATCCTGCAAAACCAAAACCGTCGGATATTGCACGATATCTCTCGCTCTCGCAAACATTTCTCCGTCAATCGTTTCCGGATCAATCAATTCCACCTCTTTTCGCGCCTCATATTCGAAGTCGCGCTTCCACATCTCGGCTTCCGAGGCAAATTCCGAATGTTGTTTTACCACTATTACTACACGCATTCTTTTTTCTTCTTTCTTTGTTCCCTAATAATACTTTCGAACTCATCCAAAGTCTTAAACTGCAAAAACACACTGGCAAATCGCACATAAGCCACTTCATTTTTTTCCGCCAAAACATCCAAAATCGCCTGACCAATCTCATGCGATTCCACTTCGTCTCGATCTAGAGCGTACATCTTCGCAGTCACCGAATTCACCACGTCTTCGATTTCAAATTCCGAATTAAAAAACTTCCCCACACTACGTTTTACTGCCCCACGCAACTTATCTCGATCAAAAACCTCACGATTTCCACTGCGTTTTTTTACCGTCAAAGTTGGCAGCTCAATTCGTTCATAAGTTGTGAAACGATAACCGTCTTTTGTTACGCGTCTGCGACGAATCATCTGGCCATCCGTAGTTTCCCGGCTTTCCAGCACTTTACTATCGCCAATGCCAATATTTATATTCATTATAATTTCTATCTAAAATGACTGGGCTAGCCAGTCATTTCGAATTGTTAAGTTATTTTTTATTGCGGAATCTTGCACGAAGTGAAGGTGGTACATCCAAATCTTCTTCTTCGTCTTTTTTACCAATGCGCTCCCAAATATTTTCTTTTGGGGTAGCCGTGAAATCATTTTGGAATTCATTGGTTGAAGCAGTAGAATGATCAAAACTGCTAATTGGTGCTACTACTGGCTCACTCGCCTGTGATTTCATCGCTTCCACGCGTTCCATCACTTCCGCATTACGACGAGCTTCTTCTTCCTCAGCACGCTTTTGACGGTAATAATCCGAATCAAAACCAGTTGCTACCACCGTAATTACGATTTCATCCTGCAATTCTGGGCGAATTGAAGCACCGAAGATAATATTGGCATCTGGAGAAACTGCACCAGTGATTTCCTCTGCTGCTTCTTGGATTTCTGACATTGACATATCATAGCCACCAGC
>JABZKE010000145.1 GCA_015257445.1 Nanosynbacter sp.
GAAAAAGGTGCAAGTGGAAACCGTGAGACTTAAACCGGTGAAGGAAGTGAGGGAAGCGGTAGGCCCGAGTATTCTGAAAGTACTTGAGAATGATTTACTCACGATTTTGGTTTACGGGGGAACGGCAGGAGCGGAAATTGATTTGGAAATTCCGACGGATGAAGTAAAACTGGAAGAATTATCGCTGATTTTTGAAGAAAAATTTGCGAAAAAAGGTGAAACAGAACTTTTGAAATTAAGTCAGGAACTTCGTCAACGTTACGAGGTAGAACGTAATAAAGAGAAAAAGAAACAATTGATTTTAGAGCTTGAATCTTGTGAAGACGAAGAGCGAATGACGGAAATTTTGAAGGAAATCGAGCGTTTAGGTTAGGAAAATATGGGGGGATGGGTTTAGATTTCAATGTTAATTTTTTGGTGCTGACTGGTTGATTAAGATTAGAATAAGCGTTATACTTAATCTAATTTGAGGGACTAAAATAACAATGAATCCAAATAAATTAGGTAGTGCGGCTCCAGGAGGTGGGGCGGAAAAAACGAATAGTGCGGCGGCGGAGCAAAATCCGGTGAAGAATTTTGAGGTAGGAAAAAATTCAGAAAAGCCAAAAACTGGGGCGGAAATTTTTGAACTGAAGATGCATCAGATTGCGGATCGCCGTGACATGATTGAACAGATGAAGTTGGAGGGGAAACTTGGTTTTGATGATTACAAGACTAAGAAGCAGGCGCTGGATTTAGTCGAAACTAAATTGACGAAGCTTTATAATATTTATGAAAATCGTGAGGTGAACGAGGCGGAGCGTGAGAAAGAACTTGAGATTCAAAATCGTCACCTCGAAGAGAGTAAGGATTCTTTAAGAAAGCTTAGCCAAGACAAAGAACTGCCACGAGGCGAAAAAATGAAGCTAATGGAGAGTTTCTCGCAGCGTCTAGTCGAGAGTTCCGATAAAATAGAAGAAATAAAGAAGGCTCGGGAAATGGATGAGCGAGTCTACCAGTTATTTGGTGGTAAGTCGGGCGAAGTGGCGGCGAAGACCGAGACTGAAGAAAAGGTTGAGGGGAAGACTGAAAAAGAAATCGAGGGAAAAACCGAAGATAAGTCCGAGGAAAATACTGAGGAAAAGATCGAAAATAAAACTGAGAGTCAGACTGAAGAGAAAACTGAAGGCAAGACCGAAGAGACTAGTGAAAAATCTGAAGCTTCAGAGAAAAAACCGGCCAGTACTTTTTCTTGGACTGGTGGCGTGGGTGGACCGATGTTCTTTTCTGGAGGAAGTGCACCGACGGTAAAGGTGAATAAATCAGTTGAGGGTGCGGGTTCTGCGGAGACAGCTGGTGCTAAAACCGAAGCTCTAAACGTGACACAAAAAGAGGTATTGAAACAAGCAGAGGATAAATTTTTCCAAGAGAATCTGAAAACTCTCGGTGGGGCAATGGCGGCGAATGGCTATAAAGAGATGGATAATCGAAACTTCTTGATGCCATTAAAAAAGCCAGAAGCGAATAGCCCGGACCTAGCATCTTTTGATGAACGAAATAAGTTACACAATGAATCGATTGAGAAGATGAAAGCTTTTGAGAAAAAGTTTGATTTAGATCAAATTAAACTTGATGTCGGACGTGCAGTGTATACCGGAAATGTGGGCCGAGAATTTGGAATTGGACTTTATCGTATAGATGCTTCGAGAAATGAACTACAAAAAATTATTGATGATAA
>JABZKE010000016.1 GCA_015257445.1 Nanosynbacter sp.
CTGATTCGAGTTTAAGGCGATCGATGGCGGTGGCATAATTTTGGTGTTCATTAAGAGCGTGGCCGAGTTCGTGGAGGGTTTGAAGGGCAAAATCAGCAAAAGGCGTATCATCAGTGAGGGCGGACTGGTCGAGATTAATCATTTTAGGATAACGAAAAGAGAAGCGGGATTTGAGGTGAAAATGATAATCGGGATACTGGGAGCGCAAAAAATCGAGAAATTGCTGCTTTTTATGATTAACCTCGCTTTTCATAAGTTTATTGTAATCTTGGTAGGAGAAAAAAGAAAGCAGAAGCGGAGAGGGGTAACACTTTACAAACAGAGGTGATTTTGATATATTAGGGAATAGATTCGGGTTCGTTCAAGTGATTTTTTGTGGAAGAAAATCAGTTGAACGGACCTGAAGGAAGGAAAAATATAAGAATGGCTGATGCCAAAAAAGTAACAATGGATGAATTGCTAGCTAACGCTGGTGACTCTATCAAAAAAGCAGCAACTGGAGATGTAGTTTCCGGAACTGTTTTGTCAGTAAAAAAGCACGAAATCTTGATTGATCTCGGTGCACAAGGTGTAGGTTTGGTGCCTCGCCGCGAAGCTTCTTTCGCACGTAACCTCGAAGAAGGTGCAGAAGTTACCGCTTCTGTGATTGATTCTGAGATGGAAGACGGCATGGTGCTTCTTTCACTCCGCAAGGCAGTGAAGGATAAAGGTTGGGATGAAATCCAAGCCAAGCTCGATGCTTCTGAAATCGTGGAAGTTACCCCATTTGATGCAAATCGTGGTGGTCTTCTTGTGGAATACGAAGGAATTCGTGGTTTCTTGCCAGTTTCACAACTTTCTGCTGAACACTACCCACGTGTAGGTTCTGCTGACAAGGACGAAATCTTGCAACGCCTCAATTCTCTCGTAGGTAAGGGAATCAAAGTTCGCATTCTTGATGCAAGTAAGAAAGATAATAAGCTTATCTTCTCTGAAAAGGAAGCTGTCAAAGACGGCCTCGCTGCTCGTTTTGCTGAACTTCATGTCGGTGACACTGTCGAAGGTGTAGTAACCGGTGTGGTGGACTTCGGTGTATTCGTAAACGTGGAAGGTATCGAAGGTTTGGTACATATCTCAGAAATCTCTTGGGAACGCGTAAACAATCCATCTGACTACGTTAAGGTTGGCGATACGATCAAGGCAAAAATTATTGCGATTGATAAGGAACGCCTCAGCCTCTCTATCAAGCAACTCGTAGCTGATCCATGGCTATCAGAGGTAGAAAACTTGAAGAAGGGTTCCAAGGTGGAAGGTACGGTTACTCGTATCACTCCATTTGGTGCTTTCGTTCAGATTTCTCCAGCTGTCGAAGCTTTGGTTCACGTTTCTGAACTTGGTGAAGGTAACGACGTCGATCCAGAAAAAATCTTTACCTTGAACGAACGCAAAAACTTCAAGGTTCTAGATATCGATCGTGAAGGTCGCAAGATCTCACTCTCTGTTGCAAAATAAGATAGAAGCCAAAAATAAGCCCCGTGAGGGCTTATTTTTTTGTGTGTTGATTCTGGGGATAGTAATGGATTGATTGGTGTGGGGGATAAAACAAACTTGGGATTTTGATGTACGGAATTAAAATAAGCTCGGGGTTCGAGCTTATTTTTTTTGATTATTGATTATTGTTTGAGTAGAAATTTTGGTCGAGGACCCGAACTTTAGCGACGCTACCTTTGAGATTGAACTGAGAATTATCGAGATAGGTGAGATCACCCATATTAACAGCGGTGGGATTGGCTTCTTTTAAGCGGTCGTAATCGACGAGGAATTCGACAACGCTGTGGTCATTTTTATGAACGGTGTGAGTGGTGGGATCGGTGTCACCATCATCCTTTTGATCACCAATGACGCAACGTAAGGTGTTTGGATGGCCTTGATTATCAAGGGTAACTTCGATGAGTTGGCCGATTCTATCGGAGATACCACTACCAACTGCGACGACCGGATAGGTATTTTCGCCATCTTGGTAGTAGGTGAGGCCAGATTTACCGACATGGAAATTGGCATTTTCGTGGGTGAAATTATAATTCGGAGTGGATTTATCGGTGATGGCTTTATAGTCCATGAAAGACTTAAATTGACCGATTCCAGCAGGAAAATTAACAGTTTTTAGAACAGATTTTTCAGCGGTATGAGCAAGTTTTTCGTCTTGCAAGGTGATGGCGGCGCGGTGTTCAATTGGAGTGGCGTTGGTATTTATGGAAGTAAAATCGTCAGTTATTTTTTCTTCAGGAATAGTGAGATTATTATCAGGAGTGAATTTCTGCATATCATTATCTAACTGGATGGAGTACGCAGAATTTTCGGTGTCGTTGGAAGTCTGAGGAGCTTCGGCAGGAGAATCGAATTCAGACTGAAGTTTGACGGGGCCATTTTCGAGAGTGTAATCTGGTTCGAGGCCTTTTTGGGCTCGAAGAGCATTGTGATAATTCATATAATCTTCGTAGCCAGTGAAGGTGCGATCGTAATCGTCTTCTTCGTTATCTTCGAGAGGGACGCCGAGTTCTTCCATATCTTTTTGGTGTTGCTCAATGGATTGATTAGAGACGTGGTTGGTCAACATAGAAACACCCTTCACGGCAAGCCCTGTACCAATGGCAAGTAGGGCAGCGCGACCGATGGTAGGAGCGGCCATGGTAGCAAGATAAATAAGTCTTTCGCCAATAGTATCGAGAGCAGGTTCGTTTTCGCGCTTTTTATCAAGTTCAGATTGAAGATGCCTCTGGAATTGGCGTTCCTGATAAGCAGTGGAGCGATTGAATTGAGGAATTTCAGGACCTTGATTACGATTTTGAGTGTGAAGTTCCGGTTCCTGTTGAAATTGATTAAAATTTTTGCGTGTTTCGTGCTCCATAATGCTTATATTATACCGCAAAAATAAGCAGAGCGGGATGAGAAAAGAGGAAGGGGCGGATAAAAATAAGCAGAGCGGGATAAGAAATAGGGCAAGAGTGAAGAGATTTAAGCATGGCGGAATAGTAAAAAGGAAGATCCATGGTGAAGTATAACAGGGGTGAAATATTGACAAAAATGACTGTTTGTATTATAATATGGGTGTAATTTTGTGTTTGGACAATTTTGTCCCAAAATAGTTCTTTAGAAATGAGGTGAAATTATGTAAGCTTAGGTCCTAGCTAATTTTAATTGAATTTGGAAAATTGAAACTATTTTTGGGTCACTTCGGTGATACGACAAGGAGGGAAAAATGGAGGGAAATTTCGTGGAATTGATTAAATTAAGTGAAGTAGTGAATGGCCTTGAAGATGGAAAAAATGCCTTAGCGATGCAGGAGAAAAATCGACGTACCAGAGTGTTAAACGGAATTATGCTGCTAGAGGTGGTAATTAGTTTAACGGTGTTATTTTTTGGATTTTCGGTGACAAATGGCTATAAGATGGCAATTTTGATGATCGGACTTCCGGTGATGGTTTTGCCGAGCCTGCTTACGAATGCGTATTGGTTAGACCCATATATGCGGGTAAATAACAAGTGGGTGAAATTCCTGTCAGAAGAGCTAAGCTTGAATCGAAAATTCTGTAATAACATGCATGCATGGATTTTTTTAACCTATAGCGTGTATATTTTTATTCCGGGAACGGAGAAGTTGGCGACGATTTTTGCACTAATGTTGGTGAGTCTAGCGACAGCTTTTTATGGTCTGCAGATTTTTTGGCCGGCGGAATTTGAGAAAAGTTTTCTGAAACTGAATCGAATTCTGTCAAGTGCGATTTATTTGATCTTGAGTTACGTGTTAATTATGGCTGCGGTTTTGACTTATTTGGCCTGTGTAGGGGCATTAAACCACTAAAAACACAGACAGTGTGGAAAATGGAGGGGGGGAAAATGAAACAATTGTTTAAACTTAGCAATAGAAATTTAATGAGAATTCTGTTATGTTTAATTTCGACGATTATCTGTTTGAGTGATCCTCAGGTAGGTGTCGGTATTAGCATATTAGGGTTCGCGGTTGTAATGATAGACTATTTTCGGCAGGCAATTTTCAGGAAACAGGAATGTGATTTTTGGATGCTAGGAGAGACACTACTAGAAGGCCGAGTATCATTAGCCGATTTTGTTTATGGAATTTTGGTAATGCTCATGGTCTTTTATGTATGCGGAAACTCGATACCAACAATTGTATTTTTCATGGTAGGATTTTTATTCTGTTATTGTCTGATTATTTGGGTTTTTACACATGACAAATATTCGGAGCAAATGCGGAAGAGTCTTTCAAATGTCTGGTTCTTTTCGATGATGTTAATTCCATTATGGGGATTAACGATTATGGCTTGTCGAAATTTGGCAGAACTTTTAGTGTGTATAGCGATAAACATAACGTTATTCGCAATGGGGGTTTGGCCGTTGGTTTCAGATGATGACGACTTCCAATTCTATGAAGAACAGGAAGAATGTGAGCCCGAAGAGGAGAAAGAAAAATAAAAATACTTCGGAATCTCATGCTGAATAATTTCACTAGTTTTAAAATCCCCTCGATGAGGGGATTTTTGGTGTACAATATAAGCATGAAAATTTTACAATTGAACGTATGGATGGGAAAAGTGGAGGGGGAATTAAAACGCTTTTTGGAAAATAATAACTTTGATGTAATCTGTATGCAGGAGGTGATGAGCTCAGAGAATTGTCAGGTGCATTTAGCGCGACTTTGTTTTGACGCGGAAGCGATCAAGCAGGCGACGGGGATGCCGTATGCTTATTTTTCGCCAAACTGGAGTAGTGACTTGGCGAACGGAAGTTTTGAACTAGGAAATATGATTTTAAGTAGAATTCCGTTTCGTTCGACGATGAACACTTTTGTGAACGGGGAATATACGGAACATACGATTTTGGAAGAAATGTGTTCAAACAATTTAAATGTGCAAGTTGTGGAATTAGAAAATGGTGTGGTGATCGCAAATCATCATGGATTTTGGCGTTCGCAGCCACTCGGGGACGAGGATACAGTGAAGGCATTTAAGCATTTGGCGGAGATTATTCAACCGTATCAAGATAAGCCATTTGTGCTTTGTGGTGATTTGAATGTGAGACACGAGGCGCCAGCGATGAGAGAATTGGATTTTTTGCGTGATTTGACGTATGAAAATGGGGTGAAAAATACGCTTTCGGGTTTGAAATTTAATGGTGATGTGCCATGCGACCATATTATGCCAAACGATAAATTGGAAGCGAAAAATTTCATGGTACATGATGGTTATGCTTCAGATCACTTAGGAATTTCGGCTGAGATCGAGATAAAATAATCAGTTAGATTCTGGAAAATAGGGAACCCCAATTGTGAGATTGGGGTTTTGGTTTTTTGCGATGTTTATAAAAAAATTCCCCTAGCCTTGCGACTAGGGTGCGGGAAATCCCCGAATATAATCTTATTGTATCAGGGAATAATTAAAAATCAAGGTTATTATTGTAAATAAAATAACTATTTTATGGTGATGACTTTTAGTAAATAGATTGGAGTGTGATCTTTTGTTTGCTATTTTTTAATAAATGTGAGATAATATGAGAGTAACTAATTTACTGGCCTTGGTCAGTAAATTTCATTTGAGGCCTTAGTGGCCTAGTATTTTTACAAGGAGGTGCGTATGCACAAAATAAATACAATTGTAACTTGTTGGTTGAAGATTTTTGGATGTATTATCTTCATGTTGCTTTGCTTGAATGGTTATCGTTATGGGTTGCAGATTGCAGCTATAGGTTTTATGGTTCTAGCGATTAAGTTTTTCGACGATTCGTCGATGTCAGATGAGGAACTTAAGAAAAAGAATATTGACTTAGGTCAAATATATATACACGGAATCGTTTGTGAGCTAACATCTTGGATTTCATTTTTTTATTTAAAGAAGTCTGATGGATTTGTAACGATTGCATATTTCAGCTTTATTGTTTTGGTTATTAACACAATCGGCGAATGGTTAATGTATAAGAAGAATCTTAGAAATACTAAGAATGAGGATATAAAAGAAAATTTTACATCAAGTTCTCTGGTATTTTTAGCATTAATGCCAGCTTTGATGCTGGTTGCAATGGCGTTTAATGTGTATATTTTAGCTTTGACGATGATGGCTACTGTAGTCGTGTTATTTATTCGGGCAAGACAACGCGGCATAGAGTTCGCTTGGTAACTTAGCGAAAAATGCTCCTTTAATTATGGATCCCCTCGAGAGAGGGGATTTTTGCTGACTAGAAAAATGACTTTCCTGCACCACTTGAATAAAAAATTTGCCCCAACCTTTCGGTTGGGGTGTGTGCGGCTAGGTGCCGAATATGTTTACATTATAGTAAAAAGGGGCCGCAAAAGCAATAGTTTGTTTTGGTGCCGTTGACCTATGCTATAATGAAAATATTATAATGAATAATGAGATTTTAAAAAACGAAGACCTAAGCAGCCAAGAAGATAAGTTCGGGCTTGATTTTTGGGAAAAAATAAAGAAGAGATAAAAGATGTCGTTCGGCCATTCGTAGAAAAATTCAAAAATTCAGACCACGATAAAATTATATCCAGATTTTATAAATACGAAGATTTTAAACCTGCGGGCAATGCACTCTATTCAAGATTATCAGAAGTTTTAGATATAGACCCAGAAATGAAATATGAGACTTCGTTTGAAGAGAAACCAAAATCTTTTTACAAACACTCTAATAATTCGATAGTCATACGGACTGGAATCGGCGATTCTCGTTTAGGTAAAAAGGAACTCGCATGTAAAATATTCGGGATTATAGCCCACGAGATGTTTCACGCTTACCAGCATAAAGTTTCTAATAGTGATATGGAAAGGTCGGAACTATATTCCTATGAGTTTAATAATTATAAGTCTACAGAAACTCATTGTACAAACGACTACGCTAGTCAGTTTGTAGAGATGGAAGCAATGTTCTTTGGATTTAATATATCTGAAATGATATTGGACGAAATTGGCGAAAGAGAATAATTTACTTCGCACTAAATCACGCAGGTTTTGTTATATAATATAAAGTTTGAATGAGAGTCTCAGATAAAGCAGCAATAAAACAACAAAACTCCTACTAAATGGTATTCATTAGCCAATTTGGAGGGAAACGAAGATGACAAACTTATAAAAATTGGCGTAACTAAACTTGGGAATATAAAAAACAGGCCTTTAGGGCCTGATTTTTCATATGGCTCCCCCGGTCAGGCTCGAACTGACAACCTCGAAGTTAACAGCTTCTTGCTCCACCATTGAGCTACAGGGGATTGTTCTTTAATTATAACGCAGATAATTCATTCTATCAAGAGACAATGTTATAATTTAATAAAGAAGAGATTGAGGTGCAATGTTCAGAGTTTCAGATTTGACGGTGGCGATTAAGAAAAATCAGCAAGTGGTGCTTCGGGGGGTGAATTTTGAGATTTTGCCGGGAGAAACTTTGGTACTTAAAGGGAAAAACGGTTCTGGTAAATCGACACTGTTAGGAGCGATTATGGGGGATCCACGATATGAAATTTTGAAGGGAGAAATTGAATTTTGTGGAGAGAAAATTCAGAGTTTAAGTACTGAGAAACGAAGTCTTCTCGAGATGTTTTTGAGTTTTCAGACGCCGCCGGAAGTAAATGGCGTTTCCACGACGGAAATTGTGCGAACTGGATTAATGGAACGTGGTGAAAAAGTGCGGCTCGATGAGGTGCGTAATGGCTTGATGGCAAATCAAAAGCTTTTGGGGCTTCCGATGTTTTTTATGGAGCGTGAATGTGGGGTGGGAATGTCTGGAGGAGAAAAGAAAAAGAACGAGATTTTACAGATGTTGGCTTTGAAGCCAAAATTTTGTATGTTGGATGAACTGGATTCGGGATTAGATATGGAGTCGGCGGGAAAAATCTCGCAAATTTTGGCGGATTATCAGCAAGAAACTGGGGCGAGTTTTTTAATCACTTCACATAATCTGAGAATTTTGGAAAAATTGAAGGTAGATAAGGTGGTCGAGCTGGTGGATGGGAAGCTAGTAGTGGCGGATGGTGAGTGCGGCGATGAGAGTTTGGTGCGAGTATTGGATGAGGGGGGCGCGAAATGAAAAAAGAGGTAGTGCGTCGAGCGGCGGAGGCGATTCATCGACAAAAAAGAGAGCCGGAATGGGTGCTAGAAAAAAGGCTTCTGGGAGTGCAGGCTTGGCAAAAACAGAATCTTGGAAAGATGTTGCCAGGGGTAGAGGAATTAATTTCGCAGATTGACGCAGGGGGGATCCGATTTTATAAGGAAGTGGATGATGTTGAGGTAAAAACTTCTTGGGATGAGGTACCGGCGGAAATTCGAGAAACTTTCGAAGCTTTAGGAATTCCAGAGGCGGAAAAAGAGGGCTTGGCTGGCGTGGGGGCGCAATTTGATTCGGAGGTGGTTTATCACCGAATGCGCGAAAAATTAGCGCAATCTGGCGTGGTGTTTTTGCCACTAGAGGAAGCAATTCTTGCAACAGAGAAGAGCTCAGAGGAAGATTTGGCAAAATATGGGGCGCCAGTGGGTGAAATCTTTTTAGAGCATTTTATGAAGTTGATACCAGAAAATGATCATAAATTTGCGGGGTTACACGCGGCAATGTTTAGTGGCGGGTCATTTATTTATGTACCTAAGGGGGTGGCGGCGGAGCTACCAATTCAGAGTTATTATCGAATGAATGAACCGGGGATTGGGCAATTCGAACATACCTTAATCGTGGTAGATGAGGGAAGCGAACTGCATTTTATTGAGGGATGTTCAGCGCCAAAGTATGAAAAAAATAATCTACACGTGGGATCGGTAGAGATTTTTGTAAAAAAGGGGGCAAAAATGCGTTTTTCGACGGTAGAAAGTTGGTCAAAAAATGTGTTCAACTTGAATACTAAGCGAGCGCTTGTGGAAACGGGCGGGGAAATGGAGTGGGTCTCAGGGACTTTTGGCTCGAAGGTGACAATGTTGTATCCGACGACGATTCTAAAGGGAGAGGGGGCAAAAATGGAATATTTGGGGATGAGTCTGGCTTCGGGTGAGCAGATTTTGGATTCTGGGGCGAAGGCGATTTGTTTGGCGAATAGTACCTCGGCAATGATTCGTAGTAAATCGGTGGCGAAGAATGGGGGTGTGAGTATGACGAAAACTCTGGCAAAGGTAGGGAAGGGGGTGAAGTGGGTAAAGGCTTATATTGATTGTAAATCGTTAATTTTAGATAGTGAATCACGATCCTATGCAGAGCCGATGGTGGATGTAAAATCGGGGGAGGCAGAAGTAACACACGAGGCTTCGGTGGGTAAATTATCAGAGGAGATTTTATATTATCTGGCGACACGAGGAATTGATGAAGAAAAGGCAAAAGAGATATTGATTCGAGGT
>JABZKE010000017.1 GCA_015257445.1 Nanosynbacter sp.
CGACCGGCACCACCACGAGAATCGCGCTTATGAGCCACAGCGTCAATTTCATCAATGAAGATAATGCTTGGAGCGTTTTTCTTGGCCTTGCTGAAGAGGTCACGGACGCGAGAAGCACCGACACCGACGAACATTTCAGCGAATTCAGAACCGGAAATACTAAAGAACGGAACGTTGGCTTCACCGGCTACGGCACGCGCCATCAAAGTTTTACCAGTACCTGGATCGCCGGCGAGCAAGACACCGCGAGGAATTTTAGCACCAAGTTTTTCGTATTTTTTAGGATTCTTAAGAAAATCGACGATTTCGGAAAGATCCTGTTTGGCGGCTTCATTACCAGCCACATCGGTGAAAAGGACGCGTTTTTTATCTGGACCATAAAGTTTGGCACGAGATTTACCGAAGCTCATACTTTCCTTATTCACGCTTTGAGCTTGGCCGAGCATGCGACTAAAGAGGAAGACGGCGAGGGCAATTGGGATCACGAAGGAGGCAATATTGAGAATAATGCCGAGCAAATCTATATCATCGGAATAGGTGATATTTGGGTATTTTTTCAAACATTCTGCCGCATCATTTCCGGTCTTATCAGTACATTTGACTGTGAGGCCCTGATCATAAAGCGTGCCGGCGCCATCTTTTTTGGAATATTTTTTGGCTTTTTGATCTTTATAGGTGATAGTGAGGTTATTGCCTGAGACATTAATTTCCTGAATTTTACCATTTTCTTGATTGGCTTCGGCGATGACCTCAGAAAGCGGAACTTCCTTATGGGCATTTTCACCATTACCGGTGACATAATTCCAAAAAGCGAGTGAGAGGACGAGGAGAAGTAAGGTCGAAAAAATCGAACGGAAGGTGTTTGAAGGGCCATTTTTCTTCGATTTGTTATTATTTGATTTCACAAATTTGATTTTAGGACGATTCGAATCAGTATTTGAATTATTCATATCTATAATTTTAACATATTTATTGCATAATTAACGGAAATGTGGTAGATTAAAAGAGTAGTGTTTCGGGGCGTGGCACAGTTGGTAGCGCGCGGCGTTTGGGACGCTGAGGTCGCAAGTTCGAGTCTTGTCGCCCCGACCATTATGAAAAGAAAAATGATCCTTTGGGGATTATTTTTGTTTTCATATGTGTTGAGATAACAAGACGAGAACGTAGTTCGACTGGACGACGAAGCGAGTGAAAAATGAAAGCTTGCTTTTATTTTTTTGAGCGAGGAGTACCAGAAGGATTTTTGTAAAAAATCCTAGTCTTGTATGCTTTTTGCGATAGCAAAAGCTTACCATTATTATGTAACGGCTAATTGTATGGTCGTTTTTTATTTGTGTTTAATTTTTAGAACTTAAGCTCACGTAACTCATCCAAATTTATCCCGCGTTCCAAAAATAGCGATTGTATATCTGTAGTCACAATGTCTTCCTCATCAAAACCTAAAAGTTCTGCGCAGTTTTTTACATCCTCAACTTTTTCAGATTCGATTTCGAGAAGATAGCCAAGTTTTGGCCAATGGTCTATTGAGATTTTAGAATCACCTAATAGGAATTCATCCCTGGTATTTTCTTGATAGGTTTTATGCGACAGACCGAGTTTTTCGAGGATTATCAAAGCTTCATCAAAATCATTTACGGTAACCTCCCATTCATTAGTGCCAGAAAGCGAGTCATCGACAATCTCTTTTACGGTCAAAGTCGTTTTCTTACCATCTGTTCGGAGTCTTCCCCAACGGGCGTTGGATTTTGGAATTGAATCGAAAGTGTATCTTTTGAAATTATAGAATCCTAGTGGCTTGACGTTTAATTCTAAGAGTTTATTTTTGGTTTCTTCTAGATTAATATTGATGATTCTACCTTCAATTTCTATAGACATAAATATTCCTAATTACATACTAAATATAACATTATTAGAAAAAAATAGGCCTCCTGTTGAGACCTATTGTTTTGAAAATGAAACTAAACAAAACTTACCGATAAGATTATTATAGTCGTTGTAGTATAATGATAAGATTTCATCACAAAGTTGCGACGAAAAGAATGAATCATACGGCGCAGTACGCTCCATGCGCATAATACAAAATCCAATATAGTAATTATTTTCTGCGTCAATATAGACTCTTGGTCCAGAAAAACCCTCTACACAATCAGTCTCAGAATAAGGACAACCAGAACAAGCATTATCGAGGATAATTCGTCTTATTTTTTTGTTGACTATTTTAACACCATTTTTAGCTTCGTACGTAATTCGCTCATCAGATACACCGGCAATAATTTTACGTTCAATTGGTGTAGCCCCAATACGAACCAATAACTCTTCTATGGCTGATTCGGATTCTTTATTATTACTTAAGTCAGGTTGAATTTCAATCTGTAGACTATTTTTGTAATAGTTAATTAATCTTATTGCTTTATCAATAGACAAAAAATCGGAAACCACCATATTGGCTGCAACATCTATACCCTCTCTTATAGATAAATCTATTGCCTCATACATGCGTCGTATTTTATTCTCACAAAATGCCTTATCCAAATGACAATTATTTTGAGTTCTTCGGAAGTCCTCTCCCGTTAAGCCTAATATGTTAAAATTTATTCCGTCGATTCCAGCATTAATAATATCCTTTATCCTGTCGCCACCAGTTTCACCATTAGATGCCATTTTGACTGTAAGTCCTAAACCTTTAAGCGTCGCAATAATATCTTCGGCATGCATATTAAGCGATGGCTCTCCACCGGTAAGGTAAACCTCTTCTATGTCAAGCCTATACATTGCTTGCTTAAAGAGGCTTAAGAAATTATCATCCACAGACATTTCCCCAGGATATAGCCTGCAATGGTTCTTCTTTGAAAAAATTGATACTCTATTCGAGTCAGCCCTCCGTACTAATGTTCCCTCATTGTGACAGAAACCACAAGAAAGACCACATTTATCAGTGATTTTTGCTCTTATTGAATTATTAATAGTGACTATAGTTTTCATTTTTCCCCCTTTTTCAAAAAATACTAAGAAAATCTTAATGTGATTACTTCTAACTAGATAATATACAAATTAAGAGAAAAAGCAATATTTAATATTAACTTTCACAAGATGTCATTAGGCGCAATAAATAATCGCGAGAGTTTCGGCGACACGGAAACTAGCGACTTTGGCTTGATGAGATTTTAGCCATTCGTCCACTGCACGGGCGGAACCTGGTAGTTCTGGATTGTTATAATCATGCACAATAATTACGCCGCCTTGCGGCATTTTGTCGGTAACGAGACGCAGACTAGTTTTGATGGATTGGTACAAATCACCGTCCAGAAAGGCATAGGAAATTTTTTCCGGTATATCATATATGATATCAAGGTCATCAAAAAAGGCTTTCTTGATTTTAGGAAGTTTAAGTCCCATTTTCTTAAATTTTTCGATAACTTCACGCTTGGTAACAAGTAATTCCCCAGCCTGAAAAGCGTCACCAGCCGCCGAATTATCCTCACGAGTTTTGGCAGGAAGTCCTTCAAAAGAATCATAGAGCCAGAGCATTTTCTGACTTGCCTGAGCGGCTTGATTTTCTGGTTGGAAGGCGCCACCATGGCCCATCGATTCTAAAAGTTTTTGATAAAGTACAGAGGTGTCAGCCTTATAGCAACCAAACTCTACAACGTCACCCGGTATATTATGAGTTAAGGTTTTTGTGAGTTCCTGCAAAAGAATTTCCGTCTCACGAGCGGTGACTTGCTGCATGTAATCCTGATTTTTGGAAGAATTTTTGGCTTTCATTTGATAAATTTATTTTAGAATTTTTGACTGAATTTTATTTTGAGAAAATTATTTTTTACGCAAGAAAAAGGCAAAAATTATGCCGCCGATACCAGCAGAAATTATATCACCCATGGTATCACCAACACCCGGAGCATTAAGTTCCTGCATGTGACCGCCACAAAGCTGATCGTAGGAAAATTCAAAACATTCCCAAGCGGCAGCAATGAAGAACACGAACGAAACAATGAAGAGAAAGGCGAAGGCGGTGGAGTATTTCTTAATTTTCACGGCTGAGGTACTTGATGTGGAAGTGGATTTTATGGCAGAATCTTTACCATCATAGACATTATCGAGGATTTCTTTGGCGAGAAAGGCGGAAAATACACCAGACAAAGTGTGGACGATTTTATCATAACTAGGAGAGCCAAAAATAATCAGAGTTTTATACCAATCGAGATCGATGCCAAGCACCATAGCGATAACCAAAAAAGAACTATAAGCAAGACGAAGCTTGGTGGAAGTATGAAGATTGATTTTCGCGATTAGGTCCGGGATGAAAGGCAAGATGATTGTCACGAGATAACTTGGCAACTTATGCCAGGTCACCGGATCGACGAAGTGCATGATAGTGAGTGCGATACCCGAAAAGGCAATCAGAAACTTGATGATTAGATCTAATTTAGCTAAATTAGAGGTTTTTTGGAATTGTTTGATAAATTTTTTCATAATGAACTCTTTAATTTGCTTTATTTTAGCATATATGTTGTAAATACAGAACACCCCGCCGGGACGGGGTGCTGTTTAGTGCCTTATGTATTTAGAGATTCGAGTTTTAATGGCCTTATTTGTCGACGACTTCACCTTCGACTGGTTCATCTGAGTTAGATTTGCCAGCTTCTGGATTGGCCTGGTCGGCAGAGTTAGCTTGGTAAAGTTTAGCACCGATTGGCATGACTTTATTAGCTAATTCTTTAGCGGCTTCTTCATATTTAGAAGCCTCGGCATTGGTGTCTTTTAGGACTTCCTTAGCTTCTTCGACTGCCTTCTTGATAGTCTCTTTATCTTCGTCAGAGATTTTATCCTTGAACTCATCAGGCATTTTTTCGTATTGATAGATAGCTTGTTCTAGGTAATTCTTAGCATCGATAGCTTCGCGTTTTTTCTTATCTTCATCAGCGTGGAGCTCGGCATCTTTTTGAGCTTTTTCAATATCTTCTTTGGACATATTGCCAGAGTTTTGAATAGTAATACTCTGTTCCTTACCAGTTCCCTTGTCACGAGCAGTAACGTTTAGAATACCGTTAGCGTCGATATTGAAGGTAACTTCAATCTGAGGGACACCACGTGGAGCTGGAGCAATGCCATCGAGGACAAAACGACCAAGGGATTTGTTATCGGAAGCCATTTCACGCTCACCTTGCAAGACGTGAATTTCTACCTGTGGCTGATTATCAGCAGCGGTGGAGAAAGTCTCAGATTTTGAGGTAGGAATAGTAGTATTACGGTCAATAAGCTTGGTGGAAACACCGCCCATAGTCTCAATACCGAGAGAGAGTGGGGTAACATCGAGCAAGAGAACATCCTTCACGTCGCCCTGAAGTACGCCACCTTGAATAGCAGCACCGACAGCCACGACTTCATCTGGGTTAACACCTTGCATAGGTTCTTTACCGAAGAGTTCCTTAACTTTTTCAACCACAGCTGGCATACGAGTCATACCACCAACCATCACCACTTCATTGATGTCGCTAGTAGAAAGTTTGGCATCCTTTAGAGCCTTGTGAACTGGGTCAGCGAGACGTTCGATGAGTGGAGAAACTAATTCTTCCATCTTTGAACGAGTCAAAGTATATTCAAAGTGTTTTGGACCATCAGCATCGGCAGAGAGGAATGGAAGGTTAATTTCGGTTTCTTTAGCGGAAGAAAGTTCCTTCTTAGCCTTTTCAGCCTCATCCTTAATACGTTGCATAGCAGCAGCGTCTTTCTTGACATCGATACCAGATTCTTCTTTAAATTTATCGCAGAGGAAGTTAACGATAAGGTTATCGAAGTCTTCACCACCAAGGTGGGTATCACCGTTAGTAGAAAGCACTTCGAAAACACCGTCACCTAATTCTAGGATAGAAACGTCGAAGGTGCCACCACCAAGGTCGAAGACCACGATTTTCTCTTCGCTCTTCTTCTCAAGACCGTAAGCGAGAGCGGCGGCAGTAGGTTCGTTAATAATACGTTTGACTTCAAGACCGGCGATCTTACCAGCATCTTTGGTAGCTTGACGCTGAGAGTCGTCGAAGTAGGCAGGAACAGTAATGATAGCTTCGGTAACTTTCTCACCGAGGAAGGCCTCAGCATCAGCCTTGATCTTGGAAAGAATCATGGCAGAGATTTCTTCTGGGGTGTATTCCTTGCCATCCATTTCAACAGCGACACCGTTACCTTTTTTAACAATCTTGTATGGCATAATGTCGAGATCGCGTTGAACTTCTTTATCATCAAACTTACGACCAATCAAACGCTTAATACCATAGATGGTGTTCTTTGGGTTAGTAACACGTTGACGTTGGGCAACTTTACCAACGAGGCGATCACCTTTTTTAGTCACAGCCACGACAGATGGGGTGGTGCGATCACCTTCAGCATTGGTAATTACTTCCGGCTTTCCGGCTACCATGTAGGCGAAAGCGGAGTTAGTTGTACCAAGGTCAATACCAATAATTTTACTCATAAATACTCCTTGTTTATTATTTTTGGCACTTTAGCGGTTATTCTGCTAATTTGTCTTAAGTATAGCTAATTAGCACTCTAATGTCAAGACTGCTAATTATTAAATTAACAGGGGTGGATGAGAAAAATTAAAAAGATTTTTGAGATTTTTGCCTATTTTTTGATGAAAATTTTCTTCACAAATTCGATTAATTCGACTCGGAATTGGAATAGTAGAAGACCAATACCAGCTACTGAAGAGCCGATAATTGCCGTAGAGCCATTAAATTGCTTGGGCGTTTTTTCAGGGTCGCCAGTTTTTGGTACCTCAAGCTTATCGGCGGCACCAGTATTGGCCTTTTGCTTGCGACAGCGATGAGTCTCAGGATTTCGCTCATAACCTTCTTTACAAGGTGCAGGAGTTTTTTCGTCTTTTGAGTCAATTTTCTTACAGCGATTAGTGGCGGGATTTAACTCCTTGCCTTCACCACAAGTTTTAGGAGTCTTTGGTACTGGAATTTTTACACAACGGCCGCTCTTCGGGCTGATTGTTTTACCCACTTCGCATGGTTTCTTTGCATTTCCTGTAGGACTAATCTTTTTACAACGATGCGTCTGAGGGTTAAGGTAATAACCTGTCTTGCAGATCTTTGGTTGATTTTCATGAGAGTTCTCCTTATTACAGCGATGAGTAGCTTGATTTAAATAATATCCAGGTTTGCATTGCTTTGGTGTATTTGGTTTTGGCGTGACGATCTTATTACAACGATGAGTTTCCTGATTTCTGATGTAGCCAGACTTACAGGGTTTATTCACGATATTTTCAGTTGGCTTAGTCTGGTTAGGCTTAGTAGGCTTTGGTTGTTTAGGTTGTTTAGGTTTTTTCTGAGGAGCTTTTGGCTCTGTAGTCTTTCCTGGCTCTTGAGGTTTTTTCGGTTTCTTTTTATGACGTTCGTCATAGGTTTTTATACAACGATTAGTTAAGGGATTACGAATTTTTCCCTCTGGACAGGGTTTAGGGTCCGGCAAAACACTGCGATGTTCGGCATCGGTAGGGGCTTCAGCAAAAATAATTTCAGAATATGAATTCCCCGTCAGAGAGCCGAGACTGACAGATCCAAGTAGCTCGGCCCTCTGTGGAACTTTACCGATATTATAATAATTTTGGGGACTTCCATCTCTTTTTAGACTTAAAGGATTCCAGGCGTCATCCTTTTTGGCGCTGGAAAAATCTAAAAATAAGATGGACAAAAATAATAAAAATAGACCAGTAGCAAAACACCACATAGTCGGTTTTTCTGGTCGCTTTCTGAATTGTACTTTTTTCATATTTACCTCACTTAATTTGTTTGACTGCAATTTAGCAAGTTTAAGAAAAAAGGAGAAGCATAAGCGGAAAGATTTTTGATTTTACAGATAGAAAGAAGCCTTAAAAATTTTTAGCATAAGCAAGTTATAAATTGTCATAAGCAAGATATGATTGACCATAAGCATGATATAATATAGCTAAATGGAGGTTCAAAATTTACTATTGACTTTCGGGGTGATAATTTTGAGTGCCCTAGCCCAGTCTTCCATGCAACTCAGCACGGGGGTATTTCTTTTGCTGTATCGTGAAAGCGCCGGAAGGTACTTAAAGAAGAAAACGAAAAATCTTCTTTCAAATTACATCGTAGGCTACATCTTTTTAACAAGTTTACTCCTAACCTCTATCTGTTATGCTCTAATGATGCTATTTGGTGGCAATTTAACCATCCTGTGTCTGACGATTTTAATTTGTTTGATTTTTAGTCTTGCAATTTGCGTGTGGTTCTTCTACTATAAAACCAACAGATCCACGGAACTTTGGTTGCCAAAGTCAATCATCCGATACATCCGCAAACGCGCGGCAAATTCATCTAGTAATATTGAGGCCTTTTCACTAGGTGTTTTGTCAGTGGTGGCGGAACTACCATTCATCTTAGCTTTAATGTTGGTTTCAGCCGATAGTTTTTTGAAGCTACCAGCGCTTTGGCAGATTGTAATGATTTTAACCTATACGGCGATTTCAGTGATGCCGCTAGTAGTATTGAAGTTAAGCATTCGCCACGGTAAGACAGCTGCGGAAATTCAAAAGTGGCGTCTAGATAATTTAGATTTCACGAAACTGATTTCAAGTATTCTTTTCATTACTTTAGGATTATTTCTGATTGCTTTTAAATTAGTGGCAGGAGGTTTTTAATGCGTAAAAAGAATAGCGAAAATCTGCCAGTGACAGATAAGTTGATCAAGAAAATTCTAAAGACGGAATGCAAGATTGAAAATATTCCAGAACTAGATACACAGACAGTAGAATTTATCGTAAAAAAAGTGGTGTCTTGGGCAGAAAAGAAAACTATTGTAACTCAAAGTGAATTCGATAAGAAATTAGCGAACGAGGTAAAAAAGTTTAATACTGACTTGGGGTTCATGATTGAGCAAAGAAACAAACTGGTTTAGAGAAGGATGAATGATGAGTGAAAAATTTGATTATGATTTGATAATTATCGGTAGCGGTGCAGCAGGAATGTCGGCGGCAAGAGCGGCAGCTGCAAGCAAAATTCGCGTAGCAATTATCGAGAACGAATTGGTTGGCAGCAAGTCCGATATTTATCGCGTAGCACAACTTTCAGCTTCCGATATCGCAAACCAATATTACGAAGCGAAAAAGTTTTTACAGTTAAGCAATAATCAAGACACTCTAACAT
>JABZKE010000146.1 GCA_015257445.1 Nanosynbacter sp.
CCTTCACCTTCTTCCATAGAAATAGCATTGTGAAGTTCTGGATTAAAAATTGTGCCCGGATTAGCATCGATTTTTTCAAGACCGAGGGATTTCATGGTTTTTTCAAGAGTTTTTTGAACCGGAGAAAGCGCCTCGGTGTGAGCGGAAATAGCGCGGCCCATGTCGTCAATTAGAGGAAGAAGCTTTAAAATAGTGCTATGAGTAGCCGTTTTCTTAGCTTGTTCGCGTTGCATTTCAACTTGCTTGCGGAAATTTTCAAAATCTGCACGTGTACGCTGGAGGTCAAGCAAAAATTCAGCATTTTGCTGCTTTAGATTGGCGAATTCTGCAGAGATGGGGTCAGCAGATTGATCAAGATTATCCGAAAAATTCACTTCTGGACTAGCTTGATTTAGATTCTCAGCTTCAGAATTTTCGAAATTAAAATTTGACTTATCATCTTGTGGTTTTGACATATTTTCTCCTCTTACAAAGTGTTTTCCAAATAGCGACCGGCATGGCGGACTAGGCTCATGATTTTAGCATAATTTTGACGAGTAGGACCGAGGACACCGATGTAACTATCATCGGAATACGGCGAACGGAATTTACTAATAATGAGTGAAGCGTCAGAGTTCTTACCAATCGGATTTTCGTGACCGATGAAAATATTCAGTGGTTCACCCGGCTTGGCTTCGTGGAGCCATGGTTCAAGATTATCAAGTAGCTTCGAGACTGCCTGGATACGTTCGTAATCAACAAATTCTGGCTGAGAAAAAAGTTTGGAAATACCAGAATAATAAAGCTGGTTACCAATGGTAGCAAGACCGAGATTACCGGTTAACTCAACTAACATATCGACGGCCGAGCGAATAGCGAAATCAGCGCGTTCCTGAGCATTAATACGAACCTCCAAAGCGTGAAGGCTGCGGCGACCCTCATTTTCGTCCCCACTACCGAGAGCCTTAAGAGGTGAAGGATTAAGCCAATGGTTAAAAATGGAATCAATAATTTCGAGAGCTTCTGCAGATTCATCAGAAGTTAAGATAGAATCTGAAGCTGACTTTTTCGACTCAGAATCAAAGGCGGCAGAATCCTGAGTGGAGGCCTCCATGCAATTTCCCAGATGAGGATTAGATGAAAGCGAGTTTACATAATAGCGGTAACCATAATCGGTTGGGATACGACCAGCGGAAGTGTGGGGCGAGGTGATATAACCCAGCTCCTCGAGACGTGCCATTTCCGAACGAATGGTGGCAGAAGAAACATTGAATAATTTAGCTAAAGTAACACTGCCAACAGGGGTGGCAACATCAGCATACTCCTCGATAATGGCGAAGAGGATGAGTTTTTGACGTTCTGTGAGTTTAATTTCGTTATTCATAATTAATGATTTAATTATATCACTTAGCACTCAAAATTCAAGAGTGCTAATTTTCGACAAAAAGTGCGGTGGGCAAAGTGATACACATGGTGGGTGAAGTGATACGTGTGGTGGGCGAAGCGATAAATTCATGATAGAATATGTAAAATATTTAAAAGGGGCGAAAATGGACGAGCGCGATTTATTAAAAACCAAATTAGGCACCGGCAGTATTAATATCTTCGGTCTACCGATGTGCGGCAAAGATACGGTAGGAGAAAAATTGGCGGCCTACTTTGATGGAAGATTACTTTCTTCTGGGGCGAT
>JABZKE010000147.1 GCA_015257445.1 Nanosynbacter sp.
TATGTCTTGAATGTTCTCTCGAATCTCTCGGACGAGGTGATTAATCAGCAACTCGGCTTCACTTTTGACCCAAATAATTTTGTACTTTATCAAGCGGTCCCTACTGGTATCGAAGATCCCTTTGGTTACAATGGTCGTAAGGTGATTATGGAACAATTAATCGTTACGGAAGAAGTACAAAAATTCATTCGCGGTGATGTCGAAGATATCAATACCGACCTCATCGAAAAAACCGCCCAAAAAGCCGGTCTTATCACTCTTGAACAAAAAGGTATTTTCGCTTGTCTTCGTGGGGAAACCACTCTCGATGAAGTCTCGCGTGTAATTTAAGGAAAACTATGTCAGAAGAACCAAAATTCAATCCCCAAGAAGCAGAATCTCAGAATCTGTCCTCGTCTAACCATACCTCCACCGACGATATTTTCTCTCGTCCATTTGTGCCGGATACTCCCGAGGAAGCACCAACTCCCGAAAGCGATTTTGTCGAGCCAACCACCCCTTATGGCACACCGCCAGAATTACTGGAAAGCATCGATAATTCCAGTGAACTTCGTGAAAAGAAAAAGAATAATGCCGAACCGATTGCCCTGGTTGCTTCGATTTTGGCCGTCTTTTTCGCTGGTCTTTCGCTCTATGCTTTTATCGCCATGGGTGCCAGTAATGCCAAAAATTCCAAGCTCATCACTAATTTTCAAAACGATTTGAAGCATAGTGACGAAATTATCGCACAGTATGAATCCGCCACTAAAACCAAGGTGGTCAGTTCTGATCCAAAGTCCGATGGTTCTGATACCGGTGATAAAAACGAGAAAACCCCGTCCGATCGTAAGCCGCAAATCGTCAAATGGAATGATTTGAATATTAATTTCAATCAACTCGTCACTACTGTGGGCGATAACTACACCATTACCGGTGGCCGCATCGTTACTAATTCAGACGGCACCAAAGTTTATGCTAAGCTTAGTCGCGTAAAAACCGAAAATAACCCAAACGATCCAAATCCCCTTAACCCGAACCGTACCATTTATTCTGGCGCGGTCTCTACGGATATTTACGAGCGTGATCTACCTGGTGGCTCTTGGAAATATGTCGCACCGTTCGTTACCGAGTCGAAGGAAAAGTGTGATAATTTGCCAAAAAATCTCCAAGATGCTATTCTCACCTTAGACACCTACGAGCCGACCGATGCTACTAAGTACCAGTGTCAGCTCTGACCTCTTCCATTTTCTCTAAAACTATGTTAAAATAAACCAAGTTTCTAAATAATAAAGGTAAAATATGAGTTTTCAAATCTTGAAAAATATTGCTGACGCTCAGAAAAAGAAAGCTGTTGTCGATGTTCGTTCTGGTGATACTGTGAAAGTTACCCAGAAAATCAAAGAAGGCGACAAGTTCCGTTTTCAGGTTTTCGAAGGTGTTGTAATCCGTGTTGATCGTAAAGAATCTCACACTGCTCGTATCGTTGTGCGCAAAATCGCCTCTGGTATCGGTGTTGAAAAATCTTTCCTTCTTCACAGCCCATTGGTAGAAAAAATTGAAGTAGTCAAGCGTGCTAAGGTTCGCCGCAACTACCTCTCTTACCTCCGCCACCGCTCAGGTAAGTCTGCTCGTCTCGTCGCTCGCGACTTTGACCGTGCCGCTGTCAACACTTTGAAAGAAGAA
>JABZKE010000148.1 GCA_015257445.1 Nanosynbacter sp.
GGCTTTTGAGAGACTAGAGGCTGATGGGGGTGGTAAGTATTATTTTACGCCATTGACGCTGGAAAAATATTATAGTGAAGTGAAAGATTCGTTGGTTTCAGGGGAGGATTTTACAAGTGAAGCGGAAATGATTGAGGCGTTCTTAAAAAAATAAACTCTCGAAAAATTCGAGAGTTTAGTGAGAAAATGGACGCCAATCTGACCAGGGGGCTGGCGTTCTTAATTTAGGCGCTAAGCCGACTAGATTTGATTCTATCTTATTTAGGCGCCAAGCCGATTGAGGTTGGTGGTTTCAACGTGTGGAATGGAAGTGGATTCTGGCGAAATATCCGTGGTGTCAATTTCGGTTTCAGTAAATTGATCGCAGAGTTTAACTAGATATCGGCCACGCTTCAGAGTGGTGGCCCACTTTTCCGGAATACTTTTGAGTCCGTATTGAATACCAGCGAGCGAACCAGTGAGAGCGCCGACCGTATCGGTGTCATCGCCGAGATTAACCGCAGTAAGTACGGCGTCTTGGAAGTTATTAGTGGTGAGAAACGACCAAAGTACAGCTTCAAGAGTATCAACCACGTAACCGTGCGAAGGGATGTAGCCCTTAGGGTAGCAATAAATCTGATTTTTCAGAATTCGGCTATATAGACTACGCTCTTCCGGCTCAAACATACTGTAATCGTCTAGCTGGGTTTTGCGATAAGCCTCTTTCGGGGTATCGCCGTCCAGTAAGTGGCAAACGAAATTAGTGTAAATCAGACAGCCCAGCACGCTAATTGGATGAGCGTGGGTGAGGGATGAAATGTTTTTCACTAATTCAAAGCGTTTTTCACCGGTGATTTGATTTTTGTGACAAACGAAGGCCACTGGCAAAATGCGCATGAGTGAACCGTTGCCGTTATTGGCGTAATGATTCAGGCCACATTTGACAGGATGCCCGCCAGCGAGATAATTTTCAATCGCGCGTTTGCAGGTGCCGCCAATATCAAAAGTGAGCTTGGTAGCAGTGAATTCATCTTGCAGATACCACTTGACAAAATTCTCCATAATGTCGTGATAATGGAAGCGTTTTTGGTCAATTAATGACTGCATCAGGCAGATGGTCATAGACGTATCGTCAGACCAAGTACCAGCAGGTTGATGATGAGTACCGACCGACAGCATTTCGCTGACCGGTATGAGTTCTAGAAAATTTCGATTCAAAAACTCAATGGGTACCCCTAATGCGTCGCCAATAGCTAAGCCGATAAGGCCAGAACGAATTGCTTGCTTTATATCCTTTTTCTCTAAATGTGCCATAGTATCTCCTCCTATCTTCTGGGTGATGATGCAGATTTTTGTGTGAATTTTGGGCCAATTTGGACCAGAATTTTTACGATTTTCCGCACCGAGATTCATATATTATAACAATTTTAGAGTGTTTTGTCAATGAAGAAAAAATCCCCGAAGATAGACTCCGGGGATTTTTGATGTGAGGAATTTAATTTTAGGGATTTGCTGTGACGATGCTTTTTAGCTCCTCTATAAGGTTTGCAAGGTGACGCTTAAGCTCTATCGGCACCGGTTCATTTCTGATAAGATCGAAAACGGCGCGATAATACCAGAGAATGTCCTGTTTAGAAGCATTGAAGCGGTGCCAAATTTTATCACCAAACTGATCGTAATC
>JABZKE010000149.1 GCA_015257445.1 Nanosynbacter sp.
TGTCCACCCGAAAGCTCCGCAAAATGTTTCTTCAACAATTTTTTCATACCAAATTTCGCGAGCGCTTCCTCACATTTTTCCTTATCGCTTTTCGTATAAAAAATCCCCCGCTTCTGATTGAGTAGTCCACTTAATACAATCTCTTCCACTGTCGCCGGAAAATTCGACGTTACTACTGTCTCCTGTGAAATATAGCCAATCTCCTTACGGCTCATCCCGAGAAACTCCACGCTTCCTGCACTTGGTTCTATCAAACCTAAAATCGTCTTAATTAGAGTAGTTTTCCCGGCCCCATTACAGCCAACCAAGCAGATAAAATCTCCCGCCAAAATTTCAAAATTAATTCTTCTAAACACCGGCGTTTTCGCATATTCTACGCTCAAGTTTTTTACTGCAATGATTGGCTGTTTTTTCATAAAAATCCTATTTACTTAGAGCCAACAGATTACGTTTCATCAAATCTACGTAAGTCACGCCCTTCGAAAAATCATCCGCCGTCACATTATGTGCCGAATGTAGTTCCAAAACTTCTGCGCCCGTATCTTTACTCACAGTCTCTGCAATCTTACCATTCGAAAGTTCGATCTTGTAAATTTTCTTCACCTTATCTTGCTTCACTATGTTAATCAAAAAGCTAATCGTCTTCGCACTTGCCTCAGTTTGTTCTGAGCAACCCGAAAAAGCTGCCGCATACTTTAAGCCAAATTCATCTGCAAAATAACGGAACGGAAAACGATCCGCCACCACGATTTCTGAGATTTTACCATCAATCGCTTGATGTAAATCCTTATCTACCTGCGCAATTTCCGCCACATATTTTTCGGCATTATCGTCAATCTTATTTTTCTCCGCAACATCAATTTCGGAAGCCACTTCTGCGATTTTCTTCACGATTTCCATCGCCTTTTTTGGACTCGTCCAGACATGCTCATCAATTTCTGGACCTTCCTCTTCCTCGTCGTGATCATGCTTATGCTCATGCGATTCGTGGCCGTGGCCGTGCGAGTGATCGTGGTCATGAGAATGTTTATGATCGTGATCATGCTCGTGGTCATGTTCATCCTCATCTTCCATTCCTTCTACGATTTCTTCTTCTACCGTCGACACAAGATCAACTAATTTCACCACATGGGTCTTTTTCGTATCTACGTCCTTCAAAATTTTCTTCACCCAAGTATCAGAATCTCCCCCCACATAGATAAACATATCCGCATTCTTAATATCGATAATATCCTGCGGCGTTGGTTCATAGGTATGGGTTTCCGCCCCCGGCTTCACCAACATTTTTGTACTGATATTCGTATTTTTTGTCACCGCCCTGGCAAAATCATAGCCCGGAAAACTGGTCGACACTACTGAATACTTTTTTTGTTCAAACTTTTCTCGGTTTAATACCAAGAAAGCCAATAATCCCACCACCAAAACTAGGCCGAAAATCGCCCATAACTTTTTCAAATTTTTCATTTCTTACTCCTTATTCTACTATTAAAATTCTGAGTAAAAAATTTAATCAATCAAGCAATTCCCTCGTGAAACTTCATTCACTCCGCGTTTATCTAAAAGTCTCAAATGAAAAATTCGAAACAAACATTTCGCACAAATCGTTAGTCTCGGTAAACTACTGAAAATGCGGGAAGCTCCCTTTTCA
>JABZKE010000150.1 GCA_015257445.1 Nanosynbacter sp.
ACGAAATCAAGGAAAAATTCGGTGAAACCGTGGCCTTTTTGGTGGATGGCGTGACGAAATTAGGTAAGGCTAGACAGGGAATGCGCGATATTGATACCTATTTGCCAGCGACGAAGGATAATCTTTTGAGACTTTTGATTGCGACGGGGGCAGATATTCGAGTTTTAATAATCAAACTAGCCGATCGTTTGCATAATTTGAGAACTTTATCAGCTCTACCACCAGAGAAGCAGAAGAAGATTGGCAAGGAATCGCTGGAAATTTTTTCACCACTAGCGGACCGTTTGAATATGGGGAGACTGCGCGTGGAGATTTCCGATATAGCATTCTCCTATGTTGATCCAAAGCGTTTTGAATTTTTGAAAAAATTGATCGAAGAGCGCAATAAATCCGCGGAGAAGAGTCTAGAAAAGATCAAAAAAGAAGTTTCCGAGAAGTTGGCGGCAGAAAAGATTAAATTTGAAATTGATGGAAGGGTGAAGTCGGTCTATTCTTTGCATAAGAAATTGGCGAAATATAATCAGAATATCGATGAAGTCTATGATTTGACGGCGCTTCGAATTATCGTGGAAGATGTGACGGATTGTTATTTGACGCTGGGAATTATTCACGCGCTATATACGCCGATGACGGGGAGGATTAAGGATTATGTGGCGATGCCAAAGCAAAATGGCTATCAGTCTTTACATACGACGGTGATAACGAAAGATAAGCGTATCGTGGAGTTTCAGATTCGCACGAAAGATATGCATGAATATGCGGAGCGGGGGCTCGCGGCGAGCTTTTTCTACAATGAGCAAAAGCTGACGGAAAATTATAAGATGGGGAAGATTCAGCATTTACCAACCAATTTACTCTGGATTTCGGAACTACAAATGGCGGCAGCGCAGCTGAAAGAGGGGAAACAGGTGGATATGAAGAAATTGAAGATTAACCTGTTTGCGGATAAACTTTTTGTCTATACACCGAAGGGGGATATTATTGATTTGCCGGTGGGGTCGATGCCGCTCGATTTTGCCTATCGTTTACATTCGGAAGTGGGTGGACATGTGATTGGCGCGAAGATTAATGGTAAGCTTTCAAACTTGAACACTAAATTAAAAAATGGTGACGTGGTGGAGATTTTGACTTCGAAAAATCAAATGGTGAAGCCGAGTTGGTTGGATAAAATTATTACGCCACACGCGCGCAATAAAATTAAGCAACAATTAAATCGCACGATTCAAATGGTGATGGGTGGGGAAGCAAAAAAATCTGACGCTGGCAAGAAGCTTGATGATGCGAAAAAGTCTGAGGGGGTGAAAAAATCTGAAGTCGCCAAAAACCGAGATAAATAAGAAGTTGGATGTGAATAAAAAATAAGCCCCTTATGCTATAATTAAGCATATGAGAAAACAGAGGTTGAAGTCACGAACGAGTTTGATTCAGGGTCTCTGTTTTTTGGTGTTTGGTTTGATTGTGATTCAGCTGTTTCGCTTACAGGTGGTAAATCATAAAATTTATGCTGCAAAAGCGAATCAGCAACAGATTATGAAGTCGACAATTTTTGCCAAGCGCGGGGAAATTTATTTCTTAGATGGCGACACGCCGGTGCCAATCGTGATGAATAAGAAGACTTATACGATTTCGATTGATCCGAGTTTGGT
>JABZKE010000151.1 GCA_015257445.1 Nanosynbacter sp.
CTACTGGGATAAACTTATCGGCAACGAAGACCACAATATTTTATGGAATATTCCTACTCAAAAATCTGGTCGTCTCTCAATTTTTGGTGGTAATAGTGAAAACTTTTTAAGTGAAATTCGCACTACCGAGTTTCTCGAAAAATTGCCCCTTAAAACTCTTAAATTATTTTTACCAGACGCCCTTCAAAACAAACTTCCGGTGATTAATTATATCGATTTCTCAAATCCACCCCTTCCGGATCATTCGATCGTCACGAAAAACTTACCGAAAGTTTTCTCTCTGCCGATACGATTTTTCTATCCGGTAATTTTTCTAAAAACTCTACCACTTCCATCGCCATTAATGAAGCGCTGAAATCACTTCACGAAAATCAAGTAGTAGTAGCTTGCCGTGACGCTATTGAAATCATTACAAACAGTGCCGAAGAAAATCTCCAACACGAAAATCTCGTTTTGCTCGCCACGATGCCGCAACTCCAAAAACTTTTTCAAGCCATTTATTTTCCTAAAATGTTACTGCTTTCCATGCCACTCACATCTGTGATTGAGACCTTACATAAATTTACCATTAGCTACCCACTGACTCTTATTACGCTACATAGTGACCAAATCATTATGGCCAAAGCTGGCGAAGTCTACACCATTCGCCTTGATCACACTAATTTCACTCCACTTTCTCTCTGGACCGGCATGCTTCCCGCCAAAATCGCCGCGCTTGCCACCTGGAATCCGCAAAACCTTCTCGACGTCGCTACCGCTAGTATTAACTGGGACGTTCGTCAAATTTAAGACTCCCATTGCCAATATCAACTGGGATATTCGTCAAATCTAAATCTTATCACCACTAATGTTAACTGGTACACTCATCGAATCTAATTGCAAAATATGTTAAAATAAGCGTAAGCATTTATATAATATTTTTAATTTCAGGGTGGAAAAACTATGTCAAACAAAGTAATGATTATTGGAACAGGGAACGTTGGTGCCAGTATTGGTTTTTCTTTGGTTTCTTCCCATAACGCCATCAATGAACTGGTTCTTATCGACCAAGACCAAGCCGATGCCGAAGGCGAGGCGATGGACCTACGCGACACTCTAGCCGTTTCACCGAATTTCATGAAAATTCATGCCGGCTCCTACGAAAAGGACAGCAAAGATACCGATCTGGTAATTATTACCGCTGGCGCCGCCCAGAAAAAAGGTGGCGAAACCCGCACTGAACTCCTTACCCGTAATGCTAAAATCGTCAAAGAAATTGTCGAAAATCTTGTAAACAATGGCTTTCAAGGTATTTTTCTCATGGTCACCAATCCAGTCGATGTTTTATCCTACCTTGTCATGGAATATTCTGGTTTTCCAAGTCACAAAGTTATCGGCTCCGGCACCGTACTCGATTCCGCCCGTCTTAAATATAATATTGCGAACCGCCTCGGTATTTCACCAAAATCTGTCCACGCTTATCAAGTTGGCGAGCATGGGGATAGCGAATTCGCTCTCTGGTCGAATGCTAATATTGGCGGTCAACCGATCACAGATTTGATTTCAGCTTCTGAACTCAAAAATATTGAAACTGATACTAAGAATCAGGCTTATGAAATTATCAACAAAAAAGGTGCCACCTATTATGG
>JABZKE010000152.1 GCA_015257445.1 Nanosynbacter sp.
CCACTAATCCTGGTGCTTATTTTAGAGAGATTAAGAGTTTAGTTGTAGATATTTTCTACAGCGATGGATGGGCCCATGGTGGTAGAAATAAAGATACTCTTAATGTATTGACCCTTGATAGAAGCTGGCTTCATAGACTTCAAAGAATCCATAAAGACGGTAGCGTTCTCATTTAATTGATCGAGGGTGAAATTGGTTTTACCGACGCCGATGTGAACGATGGCTTGCTTGTCGACACGATATTCGACCTTACCAGCCTTAGATTCTTTCACGGCTTTCTCGATATCGAGAGTGACGGTACCAGCCTTTGGATTTGGCATCAAACCCTTAGGGCCGAGCAAGCGAGCGAACTTACCAAGTTTTGGCATGTAAGCTGGGGTAGAAATGAGAACGTCGAAATTGATAATTCCCTTTTCAAGTTGCTTGATGAATTCGGTATCTTCAGCGATGTCAGCACCGGCAGCCTTAGCTTTCTTGCATTCATCTTCTGGAGCGAAGACGGCGACGCGAACAGTCTTACCGTTACCGTTTGGAAGAACGATGGTGGTGCGAATGTTTTGGTCAGCTTGGCGTGGGTCGACACCGAGACGAGCGTGAATTTCGACGGTAGCGTCAAATTTAGCTGGGTTGGTTTCGACGGCAAGCTTGATAGCGTCGGTGAGGCTGTAAGCCTTGGTCTTGTCGATATTCTTGTAAGCGGCTTGGTATTTTTTACCACGGCGTTCCAAGATTGAACGAGTGACTGGCTTAGCACCCTTTGGTTTCTCCTCTAGGGCTTCTTGCTTGTGCTCTTCAGCACGAGCTTTGCGCTCTTCTTCAGCCTTAACTTCTTCAAGGTGCTTCTTAGATTTTTTACCAGATTTGGCAAATTTCTCTTCAGCTTCGATAGTTTCGACTGGAGTTTGGTTTAATTCTTCAGTAGATTTGATTTGTTCTTCTGACATTTGATTTCTTTCTGTGGTAATAACGAGCGAACTCTCCCACGGTTAATTAATTTTAATCAATTATTCGGCGATGGTGACACCCATAGAGCGGGCAGTACCAGCGACGGTCTTGATAGCACCTTCAAGATCGACAGCGTTCATTTGCTTCATCTTGATGTTAGCGATTTTCTCAAGTTGTTCACGGGTGATGGAACCAACTTTTTCGGTGTTTGGACGACCAGAACCTTTTTGAAGCTTTAATTCTTCACGAATTAAATCGTCAACTGGTTGACCGAGACAAACCCAATCGAAAGTGCGATCATCGAAAACGCGGATGTGAACGATAACGTTCTTACCAGCGAATTCTTTGGTTTTGTCGTTGAATGGATTAATGAAATCCATCATGTTTAGGCCCCATTGACCCAAGGTTGAACCAACTGGAGGACCTGCGGTGGCCTTACCACCAGGGATGCGTAACTTTAAGTTACCAATTACTTTTTTTGCCATAATATATTTACTCCTAATTAGAGCGCGTAACGGATATATTTTAACATATTTTTTAGAAAAATACTAGAAAGAAAAAGAAAAAACCACCGATGTTCTGGTGGTTTATTTCTAAGGTACGATAAATTTTAGGTACCATGACGAAATTCATGAATTAACTCTCGTCCACGCGCAATTTTTTGTGCGTATTCAGG
>JABZKE010000153.1 GCA_015257445.1 Nanosynbacter sp.
AGGACATCATGGCAGGCAAAATTAGAATAATCAATGCATGGTCTATTAAACACAGCATCCATCCGGACAATAAGACTCTTAATTTACCAATCTATACCCTTATTAACGACCTGCTGACTAAGCGAATCGACGAAGCAGAAATTCCTGCAGGCTTCCATTTTCAAGGACTTAAGATTGCTACCCAATTGGAGATTCTTCAAGATCTAGACGTGCTAAAAATCGAAAATCGTCGATACACTAGACAGCTTGACGCTCCAGCCCATATTCGTCGTATCAATTTTACGACGCTGGAAAAACGCCAAATCATCAAAAATCATGTGAGAAGAAGATCCTCTAAGTTTGTCGTCGATGCGTGTTTTGGTGATCCCTTCCTAATCACTTTTGGCGGAGAAGAAATTCCGGTTTTAATCTTTAACACAATGGTTAACTACGCATTCAGAACCCAGATATCCGTAGTTTATCCAGAGCTTTTCAGTAATTTACCTCCAATACCACCGCCTGAACCAGTCAAACCCTACACCTTGAGACGTGAAAAAAGAAAGCTTACTTGGTTTCGGGATATTTTATCGGACCTGCGTCTCTGGTCTTAATCTAGACCAATCCTAACCACCCCTTCCATCCGGAGGGGGTAATTTTTTGATAAAAAATAATTTAAGCATAAGCTAGATTGACAAATAAGTATAAAAATGATACAATATAACAATCAAAGATTCGACTCTTTGATTGTAACTTATAAATTTGGTGAAACTAACCAATTAAATTGTCGAAACAAATTTTTCTATTTATAAAAGGGGGAATTATTATGAAAAATAATTTTAATGAAAAATTAGATGTTTTTATGATGGCCATTTCAAGTTTATTTGCTGTAGCCGTGATTATTTACTTATTCTATAGTATTTTATCTCAAATATCTACAATAAATGAATATGGCACACTCGCAACCTTAGCAATACTAAGTCTATTTCTAGCATTTATCGTATTTGAAACAATAAAATGGGACTAGATTTTCATCAAGCCCTCTCCATCCGGAGGGGGTATTTTTTTGACACAAAAATTTAAAGTTGTATAATAATATTCAGTTAAACAATCAGTTTAATGCAACTTATTTTGTAATGAAGTTTACTTCTGTATTTATCGAGGAGGGGAAGATGGCTATTAACAGAAAAAATCAAGAAAAACGTGACGAATATCGAGTTCAAATAATTAATGATCATGAAATGAAAATTACCGGCAAGAACTACTACTGTCATAAAATTAAGATTAATGACAAATGGGAGATTATGCAGCTTGCGCATAGGATGATGAAGTCCGATCGCCCGTATTATCGCCGTTAAATCCTTGAACTTAAGCTTCACTGGCCCTCACCGAAAGGTGGGGGTATTTTTTATAAAAATCTAAAGCACAATTCTAAAATCTTTATATTTATCAGCAAATGCTTCTTCGATTGTCTTGTGCGTTTTCTCCAAATATTTCTTCACTAAATAATACCCTAATGAGTATCCAGACCAGCGTGGCAATTTATCGTTACCAGTGAAGAAAATCGTATTGTAGTCATAATTTTTATCGTCGAGATTACCGCGAAGCTTATTAAGAATGCGTTCATTTTCTTCGTCGCTGCGT